>DATKSH010000255.1:0-6469 GCA_035531735.1 Alphaproteobacteria bacterium | reverse complement strand
AACGCCGCCCCCGGCGCTCGGCCTGCCACTGATCTTCAGCTTCTTCCCGTTTTCGTTCCAGTTCATCCACGACACCGGGCCGGTGCGGTTTGCGCTGCTGATTTTCCCGCTCGGCGCGATGCTGTTGCGGCGCATGACGGAGCGAAAAGCGGGGGTGCGATGGGTCTATGCCGCCCTGCTCGCGCTGCTGGCCCTGCTCGCTACCGAGGACAAGGTTTTTTTCCTGTATTTGCTGCCCGGCTATGCTTTTTTCTGCCTCGCCTTCACCGGGGAAAAAAGCTGGCCGGCTCTTTTCGCCCGCCTGAAAAAAACGTGGCCGGCAATTATGCTGGCCGTGGTGCTGGCGACGATCGGCCTTGCGGCTCTCTTCGCGTCCGCCATCGATGGCCGCCCCTATTTCGACCTTTTGCGCATCGTCGCCCCGCGACAAGCGCCCGCGACCGGCTTCTTTTATACCCTCAAACTGTTCATTGCCTATCTGCTGGCATGGCCGGCCTATGCGCATCGCGTTTTCGACATGCGCGGCGCGATGCTGACTCCTTCGTTCTTCTTCTTCATGGTGGCAGCCGCCGGGCTTTTCGCCGGCTGCGTCGTTCTCGCCGTCCACAAAAGCCCGCGCCGCTGGCTGGCGCCGCGCCCGCTTCTGTTGGCGCTGTCTTTCCTTGCCACGACTGCGGTTTTCCTGATCCTTCGCAATGTGTGGGCTGGCCATCATTTCATATTCCTGTGGCCGCCGCTCATGGTGCTGTTCGCGGATTTGCTGGAGGATGCCGCGCCCGCCGCGCGCAAAGCCTTGCTCGGCGCGTTCCTGGCGCTGAATGCGCTGGCGGTCGTCATACTTTTATGGTGGCCGATCGACCCGACCGCCGCCCGCGACCGGCAGGCGATCTTCGCTTATTTCCACAACGACGCGCGCGCGGCGCAAGCTATCGTCAATTATTCTTCATGGGGTGGTTATTACATCCAATCGCTTTACGGCCCGCGCGACCAGCTTGTCACCTATGCGCAGCCGCTGACGCCCGCCAGCGCGCGGCAATTGCTGGCCCTGTCGCGGCAAACCGGCCGTCGCCTTTACGACGTGTGCTATAACAATCTGCGCGACGATCCGCTGCAGGAATTGCCGCCCTTGATCGATCACCGCTATTACAATTCAGTTTGCGACCAGGCCTATCTCGAGGCTATGTTCGGCGATAAAGTGCGTTTCGAGGATCTATTGCCGCAGCAGCGTATCTGGCATCTTTTCGTCGCCGTGCCGCGCGACTAGGTTAAGGAGCAAGGGAGCAACCGGATGGCCGCGAGCAAAACCGTGCTGGTGACCGGCGGCGCCGGCTATGTCGGTGCGCATGCCTCGAAAGCGTTGTACCGCGCCGGCTATATGCCGGTCGTTTACGACAACCTGGTTTACGGCCACCGCGAGGCGGTCAAATGGGGCCCCTTGGTCGAAGGCGATGTGCATGACGCGGCGCGGCTGGCCGACACCCTTGCCGCGCACAAGCCCTCTGCCGTCATGCATTTTGCGGCCTATGCCTATGTCGGCGAGTCGGTCGAAAATCCGCTTAAATATTACAATAACAATGTCGGCGGCACGTTGAGCTTGCTCGGCGCGATGCGCGATGCCGGCATCGATAAGCTGGTGTTCTCCAGCACCTGCGCAACCTATGGCGTGCCGGAAACGCCGCTGTTGGCCGAAAGCCATCCGCAAAAGCCGATCAATCCCTACGGCGAAAGCAAATGGATGATCGAACGCGTGTTGGCCGGCCTCGCGGCTGCCGGGCAAATGAATTACGTCGCCTTGCGCTATTTCAACGCCGCCGGCGCCGATCCCGACGGCGAGATCGGCGAGGACCACGATCCCGAAACCCATCTGATCCCGCGCGCCATCGCCGCCGCGCATGGCGGACCGGCGTTGAAAATCTTCGGGGATTTCCCGACCCCCGACGGCACCGCGATCCGCGATTATATCCACGTCAACGATCTCGCCACGGCGCACGTCAAGGCGCTGGAACATCTTGTCGCCGGCAAGTCTTCGGACGTTTTCAATCTCGGCACCGGCCACGGCCATTCGGTGCGCGAGGTGGTGGATGCCCTGCGCGCGCTCGGCCTCGATCCCAAAACCGAAAAAGCCCCGCGCCGCGCCGGTGATCCGCCACAACTTGTCGCCGACGCGACGAAAGCCGGCGCAGTTTTCGGTTGGAAGCCGGCGATGAGCGATTTGGCTACGATCCTTAAGACAGCGGTCGCGTGGCATGAAAAGAAGGGAAATTTCAGATAGTCCGTCTTCGTTCGGCTTCGCCGAACTACGACGTGACAGTCTTCGCGCGGCCGGCTTGCCTAGTCGTAGCGCGCGCCGCGCGCGAAGACTGGTGGACCCAAGCGGGATCGAACCGCTGACCTCAACAATGCCATTGTTGCGCTCTCCCAGCTGAGCTATGGGCCCCCAAGCCGAGGTCGAAGGCCGGTAAAATGGCCGATGCCGCGGCGGATTACAAGCCCAACGTTGGCCGGCTTTTTTCCTTTCGTTTCAAGCCAGAATCTTCGTCCACGCCTCGGCGACCGCCTGTTTAAAAATCCCCGGCGCATAAACCGCCAAGGTCGCGTCACAAGCCTTGTCATAAGCATCGTGAGGCATATCGGCGAGGGCGACGGCTTTGGCCAGCCCATCGACGCAAGCGGGAAAATCGTCCTCCGCCGCCCAAAAGCCGTTTCCCTCCGTCGCATATTCGCGCCCGCCGATGCCGGTGAAACCGGCCACAACGCAGCCGGCGGCCATCGCTTCCAACGGCGCGAGGCCGAAGCCTTCAAGGCGGCTCAGCGACAGAAACACTTTTGCTTCGCCCAGCGCTTGCGCAACCTCGGCTTCGCTTTTGCCGGAAAGCTCCTGCCATTGCCAATCGCGGTATTCGGAGTGCGTAAAGCGGAACATGTCGCGGATATAGACCGCCTCGATCGCGCGCTTGCGCGGCATGAAAGCGATGCGATTGGCTTTGAAAGCAGCCGGTTTGAACAACGCGCGGTCGATGCCGCACGGCACCAGATGGCACGGGATCGAGGGATGGCGGTTTTGCGCGTGTTCTAAAATCGTGCGGCTGGCGCAAATAAGGTGGCTCACCCCGTAATCGGCATAGCTTTGCGCGTCGCCGATGCCGAGCGCGCCGTAAAAATGGTTTTGCGTGTAGATGGCTTTTTTCTGCGGCCAATCCTTGAACTGGGCGAGGATATGGGGCTGATCCTCCGGCAGCACCAGCACCTGGTCGGCGCGCGGCTGGAAAATATCCTGCCCTTCGATGGGGATGGTGGAGGGAAACCAGCCTGGCCGCCTTCCCTCGGCCTCGAACATGCGCGCATCATGCCCGGCTGCGCGCAAACTTTCGGCCATGCGGAAGATGTTGCGGATGCCGCCGTTGATGACGGTGACGGAGGGGCAAAAGAAAAGAAGCATTCAGGGGGCAGGATTCAGTATTCAGGGAAAAGAATCAACCCGATGTTACTACAATATTTCGTTGAATGCCGAATGCCGAATGCCGAATGCCGAATGCCGAATGCCGAATGCCGAATGCCGAATGCCGAATGCCGATTACGATTCTTCCTCGACTTCAACAACGTCCTCGACTTTATCGTCGCCGAGTTCCTCGGCGTCCTCGATGACGGCCTCCTCGGCTTCCTCGTCCCCGACGGCGGGGATTTCCACGACCGCGGGCGCCGGCGTTTCGACCGGCTTGGGCGCCGCGCGGCCGCGCCGCGCCTTCACCACGCTTTCGACGTCGAAAGCGGTGCCGCAGCTTGGGCACACGGGCGGGCTTTTCTTCATGTCGTAATAGCGCGTGCCGCAACTCGGGCAAATCCGCTTCACTCCCCATTCCGCTTTAGCCACCGGCGAATCTCCCTGCTTTGAAAGGCCGTTTTCGAACGGCGCAGCCCTTTGCCATGATTTGGCGGCGGTGTCTAGGGGCTAAACGCCCGTTCTTGGCTATTAGCTGCTAGCTATTAGCTGTTAGCAGGACTGCCCTTTCCGCAGGAATGTCACCGCTAAAAGCTAATAGCTAGCAGCTAGCAGCTTTGTTACAACGCTGCCATGTCTCAAAATCCTCTCCACCCCCTCATTTCCCGCCCCTCCGGCCCGCTCAAGGGCGTGGTCACGCCGCCCGGCGACAAGAGCATTTCCCACCGGGCGGTGATTCTGGGCGGAATCGCCGAGGGCGAGACCGTCATCAAAGGCCTTCTGGAGGGCGAGGACGTGCTGCGCACCGTGGCCGCTCTGCGCGCCCTTGGCGCTACCGCCCGGAAAGATAGCGACGGAATCTGGCGTATTAAGGGAACCGGGCTTGAAGGGCTTCATGCCCCCGCCGACATGCTCGATATGGGCAATAGCGGCACGGCGGCGCGACTTTTGATCGGGCTTCTGGCCGGCAAGAGCTTTGCCAGCCGCTTCACCGGCGATGCTTCGCTGCAAAAACGCCCCATGAAGCGGGTCATCGAACCTTTGATGCAAATGGGCGCCAGCTTCGAGAGCAATGAGGGGCGTTTGCCGCTGACGGTGACGGGCGCGGCCAAGCCGACGGCCATCACCTACGAATTGCCGGTTGCCTCGGCGCAGGTGAAATCGGCCATCCTGCTGGCGGGGCTAAGCGCCGAGGGCGTCACCACCGTGATCGAGCGCGCGCCGACCCGCGACCATAGTGAGCGCATGCTGCGCGCGTTCGGCGCGCATATCGAGGTCAAAAAGACGGCGGAAGGCGAGGCTATTTCGCTGACCGGCAAACCTCGCCTCAAAGGCCAAAACATAACGGTGCCCGCCGACCCAAGCTCGGCGGCTTTTCCGCTGGTGGCGGCGCTGTTACATCCGGGATCGCGCGTGACTCTGAAAAATACCGGCATCAATCCGCGCCGCGCCGGCCTGATCGAAACACTGAAGGAAATGGGCGGCAAGATCGCGCTTGAGAACCGGCGCGAGGAAAGCGGCGAGCCGGTCGCCGATCTGGTCGTGGAAGGCGGCAAATTGAAAGGCATCACGGTGCCGGCGGAACGCGCGCCTTCGATGATCGACGAATACCCGATTCTCGCGGTGGCGGCGGCTTGCGCCGAAGGCACCACGCGCATGCAGGGACTCGGCGAATTGCGCGTCAAGGAAAGCGACCGGCTGGAACTGATGCGCGCGGGCTTGGCGCTATGCGGCGCGCGGGCCGAGATCGAAGGCGACGATCTGATCGTGCATGGCACCAGCCAGTCGCCCCCCGGCATGACAAACGGTATCGGCGCGACCGTTTTGACCGCGATGGATCATCGCATCGCCATGAGCTTTCTGATTCTCGGCAGCGCCGCGCAAGAGCCGGTGCGGATCGACGACGGCTCCTTCATCGCCACCAGTTTTCCCGGCTTCGTCGCGATGATGAACGGGTTGGGAATGAAGATCGGATAAAAATCAAGCCGGTTTGGGCGCGTCTTTCGATTGGATTGGGGGATGACCGTTTTCCCCGATCTCCGCCGCCGCGCCTTCTATTTCACATCTTCTGGCTAACGCATACAAGGAAGTTTCCTCCGAGGCGGCGCGGAAAGCTTCGACCATGCCAAAAACGGCAATCGTCGCCCCAACTATCGACAAGCCACTGCCGATCAACTCGAACGCCACGGCGCCTAAATCATGGTAAAGCACCGGCGGTATCCGTACGAGAGTTACAAAACCTGAGGCAGTAAGCGCGGCGCCGAATGCGGCGAAGGTCGCATAACGAGTTTTGCGCTGGCTCGCTTGATGGGATTCACGGCCGCATATCGCGGCTTGCTCGGCATAGAACTCACTGGCCGTCGTCGAGGGCGCGGCATTCCCAGTGTCGGTTGGATTTGCATTGGGCATAACAACTCCCAAAGTCGTGGTTTTTTATTTTTATCTTTGGAATTTGGGACCGCGATGCGAAGATTTCGGCGGCAATATTAGTCGACGAACGATTCCCGGTCAACGGCGGCATGCGGCAAGATCGGCGCGAGAAAATTTCGGGGAATAATGCCGGGACGAATTGCCGCACGTCAGGCGCAGCCGGTGAAACCTTTTCGCAATTCTTCGGCATCCAGTTTCCGCCCGATAAAAACCAATCGGCTTTCGCGTTTCTGGCCGGGTTTCCAGTTGGCGAGGTTGCTGCCTTCCATCATCATATGCACGCCCTGAATGGCGAGCCTTTGGTCGGTGCCGGCGATGGCAAGGATGCCCTTATAGCGCAATAAATCCGGGCCCTTGGTCGCGCGCAGCTCGCCCATCCATTGCTCGAATTTGGCGACGTCGATCGGCTTGTCGCTTGCAAGCGAAACGCTGGAAATATCGGGGTCATGCTCGTGGTCATGCTCATGATGACGATCATGCGCGTGATCGTGATCGGGGTGATCGCAATGCTGGTCATGGCAATGATCGTCATGTTCGTGCGCGTGCTTTTCCTCGCCGAGAAAATCGGGTTCATGCGCGAGGATATTGTCGAGATCGAAT
>DATKSH010000254.1:0-6535 GCA_035531735.1 Alphaproteobacteria bacterium | reverse complement strand
GCCGGCTTCGTGCGTGAGGCCGAGCAAATTGGCGTCGGTCGAATAGGGTTTCTCGCGCGAAGCCTTGATTGGCAAGCCATGTTGTTCGCAATAATCGATCATCGGCCCGCGCCCCGCGAAACGGTCGAGGAAATGCTGGTCGCGCCATGGCGCATAGACGCCCATGGAGGGTTCCAGCATGTTGGCGATGAGCTGGAAGCGCACCTGATCGTTGCCGCGCCCGGTCGCGCCGTGGCTGAAAATTTTGATGCCGCGTTTCTTGATTTCCGGCAACAGGCCGGTGACGGTTACCTGCCGTCCCCACGGCGTGGTGTTCCAGTAGCGGCCTTCATAGCAGCTTTGCGCCTGAATGCCGGCGATACCGGCCTCGGCCATTTGTTTTTGTAAGGGTACGGCGACAAAATCCACCGCGCCCGAGGCGCGCATACGCTGCTCGACGGCTTTGAGATCGGTTTCGTCCGGTTGCGCCAGGTCGGCGGTGAAAGCCACCACCTTGACGCCGTTTTCGGTGAGCCAATGGGTGATGGTGCAGCTATCGAGGCCGCCGGAAGCGGCGAAAGCGATGGTTTGGCCTTTGAGGTCGGCGAGGTTCATGGCGAGGCTCCTTTCTGGTCGCGAGTTATAGCTCAGAATTGGGGCGCTTCATATCCGCATCCTCGAAGACGCCGCGCCGGCGTTGCTTCGGGCGCCGAAAGCCGCATATCCAGAAAGACCACGGGGAATGTGTTGCCATTCGGATAGGTCACCGCCGCCGCCTTGCGCCTTTGGAAGCCGCAGTTTTCGTAATAGGCTGGCATCACTCCTTCATTATCGACGGCATCGAGGCAGATGTGGCTCGCGCCGTTTTCACGGGCCAGCGCAATGAGATGCCGGACAAGAAGCGCGCCGATGCCCTGCCCGCGCAAGCGGGGATTCAGCGTCAGTCTGTGAACCCATGCACCCCCGGCGATGTCGGTTTCGCCGGCCCAGTGCGGCGGCATTTCCGGCGATAGAGCGGCGAAAGCGGCAAGCCCGTCGCCGGCAAACAGGCCGTAAAGCCGGTCCTTGCGGCGAAAATCCTCGAAAAATTCGCGCGATTTCGGAGTCAGCCATTGGCGAATGCTTTTCGCCTTCAACCAGTCGAAAACCTCATTGTAGATGCCGTGAACTATGTCGATTTCGTCTGCGGCGATCTTGCGGAACAAGAGATGTTGCATGATGTTTTTCGCGGCTTGCGGCCGCGCTCCAGCGAAATATTTCCGCTTTGGCGTTGACAGGGACGCGGAACGACTTGTGATCGTTACAGGTCGGGCGGCGATGTGTTTTGGGAAACGGGTATGACGCGCCTAGGCGGCGCGTCGGGAAGCGCGGCGGATGAAGGAAAATATGTTCCGGGCCGTAAGCATGGGCGGATTATAGCTCGACAAGCGCGTTCATTCAAGAATTTTCCGCGACGGATTTGTTCGCAGCAATGCAAAAACCGCATGGCGGGATTTATAAAAACCTTTTCCGCGCGTCCTTGACCGCCTTTTTAACCAATTCCGGCGCCGTTCCGCCGAAGCTTCGGCGGGCGGAGGCGGCGCGGGCGGGGTCGAGGATCGAAAAGATTTCGCGCGTCAGGCGCGGTTCGATTTTTTGCATGTCTTTCAGGGAAAGCTTTTCGAGCGGGAGATTTTTCTGCTCGGCGAGGCGCACGATTTTTCCCGTGACGTGATGGGCTTCGCGGAACGGCAAATTCAGTTTGCGCACCAGGTAATCGGCGAGGTCGGTCGCGGTGACGAGGCCTTTTCCGAGCGCCGCCGCCATCGCTTTTTTATCGGCCTTCAGGTTTTTAATCATGCCGGTCATGGCGGCGAGTGATAAACGTAAAGTGTCGGCGGCGTCGAACAGCGGTTCCTTGTCTTCCTGCATGTCTTTTCCATAAGCGAGGGCGAGGCCCTTCATCACGACGAAGAGGGTGTTGAAATCGCCGAGCAAGCGGCCGGTTTTGGCGCGCACCAGCTCGGCCGCGTCGGGATTGCGCTTTTGCGGCATGATCGAGGAGCCGGTCGTGAAAGCTTCCGGCAGTTTGACGAAGCCGAAAGCGGGGCTGTTCCAGATCACGATTTCCTCGGCGAGGCGCGAGAGATGCATGCCGCAAATGGCGGCAGCGGCGAGGAATTCGAGGGCGAAATCGCGCGCCGAAACCGCGTCGATGGAATTGCTCATGGGCTTCGCGAAGCCGAGCGCTTTCGCCGTCATCATGCGGTCGATGGGAAACGACGTGCCGGCCAAGGCCGCCGATCCTAATGGGCATTCGTTGAGCCGCGCGCGGCAATCTTTCAGGCGCGACCGGTCGCGGCCCAGCATTTCGGCATAGGCCAAGAGATGATGGCCGAAAGTGACCGGCTGCGCCGGTTGCAGATGGGTGAAACCCGGCATCAGCATGGCGGCGTTTTTGTCGGCCTGATCGAGCAGCGCCTTTTGCAGGGCGCGGATTTCGGCGTCCATTTGATCGAGCGTGTCGCGCAGCCACAAACGCAAATCCGTCGCCACCTGGTCGTTGCGCGAGCGCGCGGTGTGGAGGCGGCCGGCGGCGGGGCCGATCAGTTCGGCGAGGCGTGCCTCCACGTTCATGTGGATGTCTTCGAGGGCGCACGAAAACTTGAATGTGCCATTGTCGATTTCCTTCAAGACGCGGGCGAGGCCATTTTGGATTTTCTGCCCGTCGGATTTGGGGATAATGCCGCGCTTTGCCAGCATCGCCGCGTGCGCCTGTGATGCGCGGATGTCCTGCGCGTAAAGCCTTTTATCGACATCGATCGAGGCGTTGATCTCGGCCATGATCGAAGCCGGGCCTTCGGCATAGTGGCCGCCCCACAGGGGGTTGGCGCGGGCGGAGGGTTTTTTGGTTTTCGGTTTTTTCATTTGTCGCTTTCTCGGATCGTCATTCCAGAAAATTTCCTCTTTTTCGCACAAGCGAAAGAAGAGGAAATTTATCCGGAATCCGATTTGTTTTCTTTTTGGTTACAAACCAAATCGGATTCCGCATAAATTTTCTTTCGCCCGCTTCGCGGTCGAAAAAAATTTTGCGGAATGACGCCGTACTTAATGGCGATAGATTCTCTAATCTCTAGCCCCTAGCCCCTAGCCCCCAGCAACTACATTATAACCTTCCCCGTCTTGCCGCGCGGCACCGCCTCTTTCAGCGCCTTGACGCCCGGAAGCTCTGCCCCTTCGAGCCATTCGAGGAACGCGCCGCCGCCCGATGAAATATAGCTGAAACCGTTGGTGACGCCGGCATGGGAAAGCGCCGCCATGGTGTCGCCGCCGCCGGCGACCGACAGCACCCGGCCGCGCTTGGTCAGGTCGGCGACGCAGATGGCGACTTCCGTCGTCGCACGGTCGAAGGGCGGAATTTCAAACGCGCCCAAGGGGCCGTTCCACACCACGGTTTTGCACATCTCCAGCGTGTCGTTGATGTCCTTGACCGAGGCCGGGCCGAGATCAAGGATCATTTGGCCGTTCGGCACGGCGGTTGCCGGCACGGTTTGGGCCGGCACGCCGGCCTTAAGTTCCGCCGCCACCACTACGTCCTTCGGCAGCACGATGTGACGGTCTTGCCCTTCGGCGCGGGCGGCGATGCCCTGCGCGCTCGAAAACATATCGGGCTCGCAGAGAGATTTGCCGACCGAAATGCCCTTGGCGGCGAGGAAGGTGTTGGCCATGCCGCCGCCCAGAATTAAAATATCGACCTTGCCGAGAAGGTTGTTGAGCAGGCCGAGCTTGGTCGAGATCTTGGAGCCGCCGATCACCGCGGCCAGCGGGCGTTCCGGCTTTTCGAGGGCTTTATGGAGGGTTTCGAGTTCCTCCTGCATCAAACGGCCGGCCGCCGCCGGCAAGAGTTTGCAGAGGCCGACATTGGAAGCATGGGCGCGATGGGCGACCGAGAAGGCGTCGTCGATGAAAATCTCGCCGAGGGCGGCGAGGCTTTTGGCGAATTCGGGATCGTTCTTTTCCTCGCCTTCGTGGAAGCGGGTGTTTTCGAGCAAGAGGAATTCGCCCGCTTGCAGGGCGCGGGCGGCGGTTTCGGCCTTGGGGCCGATGCAATCCTCGGCGAAGCCGACTTTCCGGCCGAGCATGTTTTCCATCTCGGCCGCGACCGGGCGCAGCGAGCATTGCGGATCGGGCTTGCCTTTGGGCCGGCCGAAATGGGACAGGAGGATGGTTTTTGCGCCTTTTTCGCGCAATTCGTTCAGCGTCGGCAACAGGCGCTCGATGCGCGTGGCGTCGGCCACCCTGCCGTTCTCGACCGGCACGTTGAGATCGGCGCGCAACAGCACGATCTTGCCGCTGAGCGGCATGTCGTCGAGGGTCAGGAAATCGGGCAATGGATCTTAGGCTCCGGGCGGGGGATGGGTCGGCGGAAACCCTTGTTCTAGCAGGGGATCGGGTTCTGGCAAGGTTGAAAGTCTTTTGCTTGTGGAGGCGCGGAAAATGCCCCGTGGCGGGGCGAAACAGGTGAGCTGGATGCGCGAATTTCCCTTAACGGATTTGTTTTTGCCGCGCGGGGCCGGGAGGGACGCGAAGCGCGGCACGCCGGAGAAACCGGCCTAAGCGTCGGCAAAAAGGAATTTCCCAATCTTTTTAGGCGTAGAATTTATCGATTATACTCCGCCGATCACTTTCCAAATGCCGTTTTGGCATTGGAAAAGTTCATCAGACGACGTTAGATTGCCATTATTATCCGTATATTGATAAAGATATTCGTATAAATACCCGTCGGAATAAGTTCCCGCAGGAATATCTGCGGAGTACTGGTAGTAGCTTCCATTCCAAAAATTAGGAGATATAGGCTCGTTACCGCCTGACGGGCAGGCAGCGCCGCCGCCCAGATTATGCCAGACGCTTTGATAGCAATATTGAACTGCTTTGGTGGCGGGGTTCCATTGCAACTGGCCGTCGATCGTGCAGGAGCCGGAGCCGATTTGCACCGTGCCGGTGAACACGTTTTGCGCCGCGGTGGAATAGATGCCGTAGGAATTATACGCCAGCCATGTTTGCGCCCCGGTCGCCGTGTTGTAGGCCATGACGCCGGCATAGGGGGATTTTCCGACCAAGCCGTAACTGTTGGCGCCGGTCCCGGTGCCGAGAATAGCCATGCTGTTGGCGCCGCCAACGGAAGCATCGATGCCGATCGGGGCGCTTTGTGTCGTAACGGTCAGAGGCGAGGTCGTTGGCGAGGTGCCCGTGATCGCGACGTCGCCGCTGTTATCGGCCTGCAATCCGGTGATGCAGCCCAGCGGGTTGACGCCGTCCCAGGTCAGAATGCCATTAACGCCCCCCGTCGTTCCACAGCCGGTCGGCGGCAGCATTTTGATCGGGCCGGCGGCCTGCGCCGTAAAGGGTGCGAAGAGAAAGAAAAGACCGGCCGTGAGAGCCAAAAGGCCCGGAATAATAGTGCGCATGGATTGTTCTCGTTGTAATTTGTCCATATATCAGTGCAGAATTGCAAAAATGGTTTAACTTTCGGTGTATTCCTGTAAGCCATTAAAATATATGAGTAATATTTTCTTTGGCGGGTGTTCTGCACCCCTTTTGGCGTGAAGGCGGGAGGGCCGGCGCGGTTGACTCGGCTTGGCTAAATCCTTATAAAACAGCCGCTTTTATTATACCGGACCGACGGATCGCGCCATGAAACGTACGTATCAGCCGAGTAAGCTCGTCAGGAAACGCCGCCACGGCTTCCGCGCGCGCATGGCGACCAAGAACGGACGCAAGGTCCTTGCCCGCCGCAGGAAGCAGGGGCGTAAGAAGCTGTCGGCTTAGTGGCTAGTGGCTAGGTGCTAGGAGAATTCGCCGTGAGGGCGCGCTCGGCCGTCCAAAATTATCCTAACCGCCAATCCGAATCGCTAGCACCTAGCCACTAGCCACTAGCACCTATGAAACACCTTCCTACCTTGCGCCGGCGGCGCGAATTTTTGGTTGTGGCTGAAAAGGGCCGCAAATGGGCGGCGCCCGGCCTCGTCTTGCAAATCGGCGCGGCGGGCGAACAAAAAGAAATGGCGGCGATCCGTTATGGCCTTACTGCCACGCGCAAGATCGGCAACGCGGTGAAACGCAACCGCGCGCGGCGGCGCTTGCGCGCCCTTGCTTGCGAGATTCTGCCGCTGCACGCCGCGCCGGGACGGGATTATGTTCTGGTCGCGCGCGATGCCACCGCCACGCGGGCTTATGCCGATTTGCGGCGCGACCTGGAGGCGGCGTTAAGGAAGCTGGGGGCGTGGAGGGATTGCAATGACAGAATCTAATCGTTCGCGGCCCCTCTTTTTAAGGATGGCCTTGCGGCTGGGCGGGGGGTCTGTCCATGAACGACCCCCCACCCCAAACCCCTCCCCCCAAGGGGGGAGGGGCTTTGCGCCGTGCATGCCGATGGGTCGTTTCATAAAACCGGAAGATGCGCCGGAAAATTTTTGGCAATGGCCGGGATTATTTCTTGGCCTTGCGCTGCGCGGGATTATTTTTGTTTACCGGCATAGTTTCGCCTATCTTCTTGGCGGGCAATGCCGGTTTGTGC
>DATKSH010000253.1:0-2292 GCA_035531735.1 Alphaproteobacteria bacterium | reverse complement strand
AAATGCGCACTTCGCGATGCACGGAAATGCTGAGAAGGATGCCGCAACCGATCAAAAGCGTCAGCATCGCCGTGCCGCCATAGGACACCAGCGGCAAGGGGATGCCGACCACCGGGATCAGGCCCGTCACCATCGACACATTGACCGCCACGTAAAGAAAGAAACTGACCGTAAGGCCGAAGGCCGCGAGTCGCCCGAATTGGCTGCGGCAGGTCAAGGCAATTATGAATCCGTAGCCGATCAAGAGGAAATAAAGCAGCAAAAGAATATAGGCGCCGATCATGCCCAGTTCCTCGCCCAGCACCACAAAGATGAAATCAGTCTGTTTCTCCGGCAAAAATTGTAACTGGCTTTGGGTGCCGTGGCCGAAACCGCGCCCGAACAACCCACCGGAGCCGAGCGCAATTTTCGATTGCAGGATATTGTAGCCAGCGCCGAGCGGATCGGCATCAGGATGCAGGAAGGTCGAAAGCCGCGCGCGCTGGTAATCGTGCAAATGGTGCCAGGCGATCGGCGCCATGATGGCGGCAAGGCCGATGATGATGGCGAATTTCCACCAGCGCACCCCACCGACGAAGAAAATCGCCGCGCTGGCCAGCATCAAAAGCGTCGCGGTGCCGAGATTGGGCTGCAACAAAACAAGCCCGACCGGCGCCGCCACCATGGCGGCCGGCAGCAAAAGCCGCGTCGGCCGGCCAATATCCTCCAGCGACATGCCGTGGAAATATTTGGCCAGCGCCAGCACCAGCGCGATTTTCATCAATTCCGAAGGCTGCACGACGAAAAAGCCGAAGCTAAGCCAGCGTTGTGCGCCCATGCCGACATGGCCCATGATCTCGACCACCACCAAAAGGAACAACATGGCCCCGTAAAAAGGATAAGCGATGCGCAGCCACACGCGAATATCGACGAGGGCGAGGATCAGCATCAGGACGAGGCCCGGCACGAAGCGCGTCAATTGCGCCTCCGCCCACGGATGCCAATGCTTGCCGCCGGCGGAATAAAGGAGGGCAATGCCAAGCCCGCCGATAGCGACGATCAGCGCCACCAGCCCCCAATTGAGGAGACGCAGCTTGTCGCCCATGGTCAGGCGGTCGGCGGTGGCGAGGCGGTTCATGAAAGGCTTTCAGCGGAACAAATCGGAATGCGTGCCCATGCGGACATATTCCAGAATGCCTTCTTTTTCCGAAATGCGGTAGATCAAAAGCCAGTCCGGTTCGATATGGCATTCGCGGCAGCCGCGCCAGACGCCGCCGAGGTTATGATCGCGGTTTTGCGGCGGCAAGGATTTGCCATGCGCCAAAAATTCGTGAATGTGCTTGAATTTAGACATGTCCTTGCGCCGCTTTTCGCACAATTTCACGTCACGGCGGAACCGCGAGGCCCAATGAATCTGGTACATAACTATCGGGCTTTCAGATGCCTATATCCCCATAGAAGGATTTGGTATCCTTTGACATCCTGCCCTTGCCCTCGTCAAGCTCGCGCAAGGCAGCTTCGGTTTCAGCATTGGGAATTTTCACCGCGAAGGGCAAGCCGCGGCGCAAAACGATCTGCCGATAAAACATGCGCACGGCGTCGGTCGGCGAAAGCCCCAACTGACGAAGCACTTTTTCGGCCAACGCCTTGGTGACCTTATCGACCCGGATGCTGATTTGCTCGGTAGTCATGCGCTTTCCTCCTTTGTGTTTCATTATATATTAATTGCAACATGATGGCAAGAACCATCGGGGCCCGGAAACCGAAGTTCGAAACATGAAATTCAAGGATTTGGCCCGGTCGACGGCCTCCAAAATATGGAGACCGGCATAAAAACATGCTACATGTGCCCTGAACTCCGACTCCTGAACCCCGAAACCCCATGAAAGCCGCCGTCATCACTTTCCCCGGCTCCAACCGCGAACGCGACGCGGTGCTGGCGCTTGAACGGGCGACCGGCAAAAGGCCGCTGATCGTCTGGCACCGCGACAGCGCGTTGCCGGATTGCGATTTGATCGTCCTGCCCGGCGGTTTTTCCTACGGCGATTATTTGCGCACCGGGGCGATGGCGGCGCATTCGCCGATCATGTGCGAGGTGATCGCGCGCGCCAAGAAAGGCGTGCGGGTCTTGGGCATCTGCAACGGTTTTCAGATTCTGTGCGAAACGCAGCTTTTGCCGGGCGTGCTGTTGCGCAACGCCGATCTCAAATTCGTCTGCCGGCCGGTGACGCTCAAGGTCGAGAATACCAACAGCGAGTTTACCCGCGCCTATAAAACCGGGCAGGAAATCCGCGCCATCGTCGCGCACGGCGA
>DATKSH010000252.1:0-4499 GCA_035531735.1 Alphaproteobacteria bacterium | reverse complement strand
TGTGGGTCGGGCGCGAGGAACGGTTCACGGAGCCAGCGCTGCATGTCTGGCTCGGCTATTTGCCGCTCGGCACGGCGCAGCGCGCCAACCGCACCTTCGGCTATCTGTCGGTGCTGAAACCGCCGATCCCCGGCTTAATCCATCTCGCATGGCCGCTGGTGACGTGGTTTACCGAACGCATTTTTGCCGAGGACAAAGCCATCGTCGAGCGCGAACAGGCCGCCCACGATGCGCAGGGCCACGATTTTAACAACGAGATTTTTCCCGCTATACGCGATGTGCGCGCGCTTTTAGTGCGGTGTGGGCAGCATCCTCAAGGCTAAATCCACGCCGTGGCAAAAACCTGTTCGCGGCCTTTCCTGCCGATCCTTTATTTCGATAGCACGCGCACCGGATTGCCGACCACGGTCGTGTAAGGAGCTACGTCTTTCGTCACGACCGCCCCCATGCCGACGACGGCACCTTCGCCGATGATCAATGGCTGGCCCGGTTTGCCTTGGCGCAATATCGCACCGGTGCCGATATAGGCATGGTCGCCGATATGAACATTGCCGTTGCAATTGACGCGCGGCGCGAAGGTCACGTAATCGCCGATCACACAATCATGCGTCACGTAGGAATAGATATTGGCGTGAAAGAATTGGCCAATACGGATGTTACAGGTAATCGTTGTGCGCGGGCACAATATGGCACCAATGCCAATCTCGACGCCGTCGAAATTTAAAAAATCGGCAGCGCGGATTTCGAACGGTAAACAACCGGCGACCACGCACTTTTCAGCCAGCGCCTGGCGAATTTTTGAATCGGCGATAGCGATGTTAAAATGCTTCTGCGCCTTGAGAGCAAGGAAGTCGGCCTCCGACAGGACCTTCGTGCCATTGACTTCGCCAGCTTCGGGCGCGGTTTGGACGTAAATGCACTCCGCATCGTTACCGAATCGTGCCTCCATATTCCGTTTTGCCAACGGCATAATCTCGCGTGCCGCACCGCCAATGCCGTAAAGGCCGAAAAGAACGGGTTTTGCGCTCATGCGCGGGCCTTCTGCGGCGCCCGGGTCGCCGCTTGCACGCGCACGAGGCCGGCGACGCGTTGCACGTCTTCATCCGTCATTTGAGTGCCGGACGGTAGGCACAGGCCGCGCGCGAACAATTCTGCGCCGACCGCGCCGCCGATCATTTCGGCATCCTTGAACACCGGCTGCAAATGCATCGGTTTCCAGACCGGGCGTGATTCGATGTTTTCGCGCTCCAGCGCCAGCCGCACATCTTCGCAGCTCGCGCCGAAAGCTTGCGGGTCGATGGTGACGACGGTCAGCCAGTAATTGCATGTGCCATAGACGGCTTCCGGCATGAAAGAAATGCCCGGTACGTCACTCAGTATTTTTCGGTAAGAGGCAAAAATCGCGCGACGCCTTGCGACCCGCTGATCCAGCACCTCCATCTGGCCGCAGCCGATGGCCGCCGAGACGTTGCTCATGCGGTAGTTATAGCCATAAGTTTCATGCTCGTAATAAGGCCGGTCTTCGCGCGCCTGATGCGAAAAGAACCGCGCGCGTTCGATAAGCATCGGATCGTGCGATGCCAGCATGCCGCCGCCCGAAGTAGTGATGATCTTGTTGCCGTTGAAGGAGAACGCCGCCATCAGGGCGCCGTCGCCGCAATGCCGGCCTTTATATGCGCCGCCGACCGCTTCGGCGCTATCGACCACCACTGGGATTTTATAGGGTGCGCATAGCGCCAAAATCGCGTCGAGATCGCAGCTTTGCCCGTAAAGGTCGGTCGGCACCACCGCCTTCGGCAGCGTGCCGGCCTTGGCCGCGTCCCTTAAAGCCTCGGCCAGCAGATGCGGATCCATCGTCCAGCTCGCGCGGTCGCTGTCGATGAAAACCGGCTCGGCGCCCTGAAACAGGGCCGGCGTCACGCCGCCGATGAAAGTGAGGCTGGAAAAAAACACCCGGTCGCCGCGCCCGATGCCCAACAAGCGCAAGGCCAGATGTATGGCAGCCGTGCCGGAACTGACGGAAGTGACATGGGGAATGCCGGTGTAAGCGGCGAAGGTTTTCTCGAACCGCGCCAGCATCGGCCCGGCCGGCGCGATGTAGTTAGAGGCGAAACATTCCTCGACCAGCCGCAGCTCGTTACCACCCATGTGCGGCGGGGAGAGGAAAATGCGCCCTGATGTCATTGCTTTTTGTCCGCCATCGCCGTTTGCCGCTGCGCGATCATGTAATCGTCGAAACGCGGCATGGTTGCCAACCCTTCGGGTTGAACGCCGTGCCGCGACAGCACGGTTTTGAGCGTAGCGGCGGCAATCCTGAAGTCAAGCGAGAGGCTCCAGTGCTGCACATACCACGCATCGAGCGCCAGCCGTTCTTCCCAGCCGATGGCGTTACGGCCCTTGACCTGCGCGAAGCCGGTGAGGCCCGGCCGCATACGGTGACGCAGGCGCTGCGTCTCCGAATAATAAGGCAGATATTCGGGCAGCAAAGGCCGCGGCCCGACCAAGCTCATATCGCCTTTGAGGATGTTCCATAATTCCGGCAATTCGTCGAGACTGGTGGCGCGCAGCAGCTTGCCAAAAGCCGTCAACCTTTCGCCATCGCCGAGCAACGCACCCTGCCCGTCCTGCGCGTTGCTCATCGAGCGGAACTTATAAAGCATGAAAAGCCGGTCGCCCTTGCCGACCCTTTGCTGGCGGAACAGAACCGGCCGTCCCAAGGCAAGCGCCACCACAATGGCGACCACCAGCATAAGAGGCGCGGTTACGACCAGCAGAATCAGGGCCGCGGCGACATCGATCCCCCTTTTGAGCGAAAGCGTGGTCATGCGGCGGCTCGACGTAGCGCCGTGGGCGAATAGGTCATCGCCCAGGCGAAAAAGAGCCAGAAAGGAATCGCCGACCAATTGTTGAAGAAACTGGTCGAAACGTAAAACGGCGCCAGCCTCATCGCCAGCATCGTGGCAAGGCCCCACAGCAGCGGATCGCCGGCGTTGGCCCATACGCGACGCACAAGGCCAGCGGCCATAACCAGAACCAGTAGGACATAGCCGGCCAACCCTACCGCGCCGGTCTCGGCGAACCATTCGAGATAGGCGTTATGCGGATGGGTGTAGCAGCGCGGATGGCCGCTGAGCGGGTCGATCAAAGGGCCGTAGCGCGGATCGGGGCAAACATAGCGAAATTGATGGATGCCGACGCCGAACACCGGATGGGCTTCACCGACATCGATGGCGCTTTTCCATGCCAAGCCATAGGGCGAATGCCAGATATGCTCGACGATATGCGAGGTCGATTCAAACTGGCGCTGGATGCGAGCCGGCGCGAAAACCAGAAGCGCCACAAACATCAGGACGCCCAAGGCCGCCACCGGCAACCACAGTTTTCTGTTGCCGCGCAACAGGAAAAACAGCCACACCAGCATGATCGCCACCGCCAGCACCAATCCCATGCGGTCGCCGCTGAGAAACACGGCGAGGAAGCAAAGCACCGCCAGCACCGACGCGTCGCGGACTTGCTTGCGGGCCAAAAGCCAGAAGATCGCCGCACCGTAGAGGTTGGCAATGGTGATGCCGTCGGTTGGGGTTTTGTAAACCGAGGTCAGGCGGTTGCCGTCGTAAAGTGGGTGGCCAATGACGTCGAAACGGAAGATATATTGCACCAGCGAATCGATGGAGAGGAACAGCACCGCAGCCATCGCGCTGCGCGCGGTCCATAAGCGCCATTTGGGTTGCGGCAGGATCCAAGTGGCGGCGCTGGCGGCAAACACAATGTAACGCACCCAGAACAAAGATGTCCGGATGCCGTCGAGATGTGGCACGAACAAGCTGCGGCTCAGGCCATAAATCCACAGCAACAGCGCCACCACGACCCACGGCTTGCGTACCCAGCCCCATTGGCGCCGCTCGATGCACTCGATCAGGAAAAAAATGGCGACAATCGACACCGCAATATCGGCGAACGCGCGGCCCAGCACCAGCGCGAAAGGCACGAAGGCGGTCAGGACGCCGCACAGGTCTTGGCGGGTTTTGACGCTATTCTGAATCCGGTGCACGGCCGGACCGAACACCACCTGCATCGTTTCTCTCAAAGTTTGGCCCATCTTTCCCCCGGCCGGCTGTATACGGGCGTGCCCAGTCGCAACCGGTAAAATAACGGCGCCGGCCGGCCGTTACAACCAACAAAGCCGTGCCCGACGAGACTTCCTTACTCTTGGCGACATATCGGACCTCATGCGACAAGCACCACGATTCGCGCGGATCCATCGACCGGGTTACCTTAAAATGCCACTCGGTTGTTGCTGCACATGCGTCGTTGTTGCTTATGCGGGAAAGGATTGGCATAAACGCTGCGATGTTTTTTCTTTTCTGCCATTAAGCGTCGAAAGTTACCTTTTCCGATGTCGAACTCATCCCTCACTGTTTCGCGTTGGCCGGCCAGAACCGGGATGCCTTCGTCCACTGCGTTAAAGCTGGGATTGTTCGCCTGTTTTAGCCTTTATT
>DATKSH010000251.1:0-2156 GCA_035531735.1 Alphaproteobacteria bacterium | reverse complement strand
AAGCTGCCCCTTCACCGGCAAGAACGCGCCCAAGATCGACTATAAGGATGTGCGCCTTCTGCAGCGCTTCGTGTCGGAGCGCGGCAAGATCATGCCGAGCCGCATCACGGCCGTGTCGGCCAAGAAGCAGCGCGAGTTGGGGCAAGCTATCAAACGCGCGCGCTTCTTGGCGCTTTTGCCTTATGCCGACAAGCGCGGCGGCTAAACGGATTGTGGAGATTCTGTCATGATTGAAGTGATTTTGCTCGAACGCGTCGAGCGCCTCGGCCAGATGGGCCAAGTGGTGAAAGTGCGTCCCGGCTTCGCGCGCAATTTCCTGCTGCCGCAGAAAAAGGCCATGCGCGCGACCAAGGCCAATCTCGACTTTTTCGAGAAGCAGCGCGGCGAGCTTGAGGCACAAAACACCGCCGCGCGCGGCGCGGCCGAAAAGCTGGCCGCCGGGATGGGCGGCCTCAAGCTGGCCGTCATCCGCCAGGCCAGCGAAATGGGCCAACTTTACGGCTCGGTCAGTGCCCGCGACGTGGCCGAGGCCGCCCGTGAAGCCGGCCATGACATCCAGCGCACGCAGGTGCAGATCGACCAGCCCATCAAGGCGCTTGGCCTGTTCCCCATCAAGGTCAGGCTGCATCCGGAAGTCACGATCAGCGTCACCGTCAATGTCGCGCGCTCGGCCGAGGAAGCCGTGGTGCAGGCCGAAAAAGGCGCGGCCATGATCTTGGCCGAGGCCGAAAAGGCCGAAGTGATCGCCGCCTTCGGCGCGCCGGCGGAGGGCGAAGCGGCCGAAGAAGCGCCGAAGAAAAAGGCGTCGAAAAAAGCTAAGGCCGAGGCAGGCGAGGAAGCCGGGGAAGATGCCGAAGCCAAACCGGCCAAAAAAGCAAAGGTCAAGAAAGCCGACGCCGACGAAGAACCGGCGCCGAAGGCGAAAAAGACCAAGAAGTAAGGGCGTCATTCATTTCCGCAATGCTTCCGGATAAGACCTCTGGAGCCCGGCTTTTGCCGGGATGACGCCGGTTCAGATGATAAAAATAGAACGGGGGCCCGCGTGGCCCCCGTTCCGTTTCTTATTATGGTTCCCCGCATGCGCGGGGATCTGCGACTTAGCTATGTTTCAGCTTGATCACGACCAGGTTGGTCACGATGGTGATCACCACCAAATAGGTGAAGATCACGAGCAGCGCGACCTTGCCGATGCCCATCAGGTCGAGCAACAGCACGACCGGGAAGCCGAGCGCAAACGCGCCGACCGTAAGCCCGGTCTTGAGGCCGGTACTCATATCCTTGGTGCCGGTCAGCTTGTTGACCATGCCGAGGATATACGTAAGGCCGTAACCGCTAAGGATGATCAGCAGTAACGAGATGCCATCGAGCTTCAAGAAGTCGATCGCATGGCTGCCCATCACGCTGCCGAACAAATGCGATCCGAACCACAGATAGCCGACGATAAACTGGACGACCACCGCAGTAACGATCGTGAAGACATTGGTCTTGCCCATTTTTTCCTCCATAAAAACGCAACGGTAATTTCCCATTGCGTTCCGATCATAGGCCCGCATGGTTGAGGGAGGATTAGGATTTGCCCCTGTGCGGCGCGGCAAAACCGAAGTCGCTTTGCAGGCGCAGCACGGCGGCGCAGCAAAAAATCCGGCTTCCGTTGCGGCGCGGCATGCGCGCCGCAACGATAACACCCTGTTCGGCGGCATCTTTTCGGCGCGGGGCTTTTTCCATCAAATGCGGCCTTTTGTGCGGTGCGGAAGATGATGGTACAGCGCGCGTTAGGGATGTGGAGTTCGTCTTGTCCATTCAGGATGTCATGCCGCAACCCCGCCTGCAAATCGACAGGCTTTACCCCAAGGACGAGCATTTCAACATGATTTGCCGGCGGGGTATGCGTCCGATTTGGTTATTGCCGCCAGAAACAAACCGGATTCCGGATCAAAGCCAATTTTTCAGGGGAAAATCGATTTTGTCCGGAATGACATCCCTCCAAGCTAAGCTTCGATTCCAAATACGATCTATCCCCTTGATCCGACTCGTTTCCACGAAACCGGGATTCGAATCTTGCGCGCCGGAAATTGATTCCATGCGCGAAACATTTTGTGGTGAAGGAGTCACAGCGTTTTGGAAACGGGAAACAAAACCTTAATTCGGATTCAATT
>DATKSH010000250.1:0-6189 GCA_035531735.1 Alphaproteobacteria bacterium | reverse complement strand
CTCGAAGCCATCGACGCGCCGGCGGGTGAAATGACCGTGGTCCTCGGCCCCGGCTGGCCGGCGGTGATGCTACATGAAGCGATCGGTCATGGCTTGGAAGGCGATTTCAATCGCAAGAAGACGTCTGCTTTTGCCGGCCTGATGGGCCAGCAAATAGCGGCCAAGGGCGTGACGGTGGTCGATGACGGCACCATCGACAAGCGCCGCGGCTCCCTCACCATCGACGACGAAGGCACGCCCTCCCAATGCACGACGCTGATCGAGGATGGAATCCTCGTCGGCTTTATGCAGGATCGCATGAACGCGCGGCTGATGGGCATGAAACCCACGGGTAATGGACGGCGCGAAAGCTTCGCCTGCCAGCCTTATCCGCGCATGACCAACACCGTCATGCGTTCCGGCACGTTGACGAAGGATGAAATCCTCGCTTCGGTAAAAAAAGGCATCTACGCGGTCGATTTCGGCGGCGGGCAGGTGGACATCACCTCCGGCAAATTCGTCTTCACCATGAGCGAGGCTTACGAGATCGAAAACGGCGTGATCGGCAGGCCGCTCAAGGGCGCCTCCTTGGTCGGCACCGGCTTTGAGGCGCTGAAGCGCATCAGCATGATCGGCGACGACAGCGCGATGGATTGGGGTGTCGGCACCTGCGGCAAGAACGGGCAAAGCGTGCCGGTCGGCGTCGGCCAGCCGACCATGCGGCTCGAAAACATGACCGTCGGCGGGCAGGGATAGCCGCTATCTCTTGTACTGGTTGGGAATGCCGTTGAGTTCGTTGACCAGCTGCTGAATGGCGACGTTGATCAGGCGGTCGGTTTCGGGGTCTTGCCCCAGCCGTTGCCTATAAATGGCGATCTGGGTTTGCAGGTCGCGCGCGCGCAGCACATAAATATCGGCCTGCTTTTGCTCCAGCAACCTTTGCTGCTCCCTGGTCTTTTCGAAGTGCTTGGTGTTTTCGTCTTCGCCGACCCGGTTCTGCCCGGCCAGCTCGGCCTCGCGCTGCTGCTGGTAAAGCTTGGTATAATTCTTGCCGGTCAAGGGCTCGGCCGGCGGCTCTTCATGCGCCGCGCCGGATGCGGCCACGCGAGCGACGTAATCGTTTTTGGCCGGGCCGGGCTCGTCGGAACTGCGCGACACGTGCGCCATCGAATTTTTCGCTTCCGGCGCCGCCTTGCCTTCAGTTGCCTTGCTGCCTGCTTCCTTGCCTCCGGCTGCTTTGCCGTCGGCCGGCTTGCCTCCCCTATCGCTCAGCAAAGGGGGATGATCGAAGGGATTTTTCATGCGCGCATCCTCGAACCGAATTTAGAATAAGCCGATTTCTTTGCCCATTGGTTAATGGCGTGCAGCGCAGATTGTCACGGCCTTGCCGTCGCCGGCAACAGCCGCGCAGTTTCGAACACATCACGGATGGTAAAATTTTTTAAACTCCCGGCCTGTGCGAGGAATCGATCCGCCCGGCTTTGGCCGCTTTCGCTGACCTCGAAAAGCGCATCGAGATAGCGCGTTTCGTCGGCGCCGTGGGATAACGCGGCCCGGCGCCGCAAGCCTTGCTGCGCCAGCGTTACGGCATCCCGCGCGACCTCCAGCAGCTTGCGCCCGCCGATGTCGGCTTCGAAGCCGCGGCGCGGAACCTCGTCGCGCAAGCGCGCGCGGTCTTCGGCGCTCCAATCCTTGGCCAAAGCCCACGCCGCTTCGCGTGCGGCCGCGTCGTAAAGCAAGCCGGCCCAGAACGCCGGCAACGCCATCAGCATCTCGCGCGATCCCATATCGGCGCCGCGCATCTCGATGACCTTTTTCAGGCGCACGTCGGGGAACAAAGTGGTCAAATGATTGGCCCAGTCGGCCATGGTCGGTACCGCCCCGGGCAGGGTGGGCAATTTGCCCGCCATAAAATCGCGGAAGCTTTGGCCGGCACAGTCGGTGTATTTCCCGTCGCGATACACGAAATACATCGGTACATCGAGCGCGTAATCGGCATAGCGCTCGTAACCGAAGCCGTCCTCGAACGCCAACGGCAAAGCGCCCGTACGGTCGGCGTCGGTATCCTGCCAGCAGCGCATGCGGTTGCTGAGGAACCCGTTGGGCTTGCCTTCGACGAAGGGCGAGGAGGCGAAAAGCGCGGTCGCCACCGGCTGCAAGGCGAGGCCGACGCGCATCTTCGTCACCATATCGGCCTCGTCGCCGTAATCGAGATTGACCTGCACGGTCGCGGTGCGTGTCATCATGTCGAGGCCGAGCGCGCCTTTCTTCGGCATATATTCGCGCATGATGCGATAGCGTTCTTTCGGCACCCACGGAATGTCCTCGCGCTTTGCCGTCGGATGAAAGCCGATGCCGAGAAAGCCGATGCCGAGTTTTTCGCCGATGCTGTTGACTTCCGCCAAATGCCGGTCGGTCTCGGCGGCGGCTTCGTGCAGCGTCGGCCACGGCGCGCCGGCCAGCTCAACCTGCCCGCCGGGTTCGAACGAAATGGCGGACGCACCGCGCGACAAGCCGATGATATTTTCGCCTTCCATCACCGGCTGCCAGCCGAAATCGCCCAAGCCGTTCAGCAAATCGCGTAAGCCCTGCGGCTCGCCATAACCGACCGGCTTCAGCGTCACAAGGCGATAGGCGAATTTCTCATGTTCGACGCCGATCAGCCATTCGGCGCGCGGTTTCGCGGCGCCGGCGAAATAGTCGATCAGTTGCCGCCGGTCGGTGATCGGTGCGGCGGATTCATTAGCGAGAACGGACATGCAGTTAGTTGCTGGTTGCTAGGGACTGGTTGCTAGAAGGCAGTGATTTGCGCGCCGTGTGCAGAAAACCATTTTGCCACAATCCTGTAGGGCTAGCACCTAGCAGCTAGCAACTAGCAACTCCAGTCCCCCTTTACCGCCTGCCACACGCTCAAAGCGGCAATCGCCGCCGTGTCGGCGCGCAGGATGCGCGGGCCGAGGCGGATAAAAAGGCCCTGCGGCACTTGGCGCAGAAGATCGAGTTCTTCGGCAGCCAATCCGCCTTCGGGGCCTACGAGAATCGCGGCCTTTTCGCCGGGCGCGCCGTCGAGGCGTGCAAAAGCTTCATACGCCGGCATGGCCTCGCCCCATTCGGCGCAAACAATCAATCGCTGATCCGCCGGCCATTGCACGAGTAAATTTTCAAGCTTGGCCGGCTCATGAATCGCCGGCACGTCAAGCCGCTCCGATTGCTCGGCCGCTTCGACGGCAATCGCACGCAGCCGCTCAATGTTGGCGTCGCGCACCTGCGTGCGTGCGGTAAGAATGGGACGGATCGCGCCGACGCCAAGCTCGGTCGCTTTTTCGACCATGTAATCGAAATGCGCCTTCTTGATCGGCGCGGCGCACAACCATAAATCCGACGGCGCCCCTTGCACCCGCAACGGCTTCAAAAGCACGATGCGCGCGCCGCCGGCATGCTTCGATGGTTTTTTCGTCGCCTCAGCCGTAATCTCGCCCAGCCATTCGCCGTCGCGACCGTTGAAAAGACGCACCGCATCGCCTTCCTTAAGGCGCATGACATGGCGCAGGTAATGCGCTTGCTCCGGCCCGGCCGTGACGGCCAGTCCCGACCGCAAATCGGCTTCGACGTAAAGGCGAGGGGACAAATGTGGCTTCATCGGGCGATTATAAGAGCGAACGTTAACGATATGAAGCGGCGCTTGCGTGGCTGGGTTGGGAAGGCTAGGTTTGCCTAAATTTTAGGCAACACCTTCAAGGCCATGCTCGATTTCGTCAACACCATGCCGCCGGCCGCCACGCCGTGCCTCAAGCCGATCAAAATCGGCCCGATCACGATTGACGATCCCGTGATCCTCGCGCCGATGTCGGGCGTCACCGACATGCCGTTCCGGGCGCTGGTCAAAAAGCACGGGGGCGGGTTAGTGGTATCGGAGATGATCGCCTCGCAGGCGATGATCCGCGAATGCCGCAAAACCATGCAAATGATCCGGCGCTCCGAGGCCGAAAACCCGATGGCGGTGCAGCTTGCCGGTTGCGAGCCGGACGTGATGGCCGAAGCGGCGCGCCTCAACGAAGATCGCGGCGCGCATATCATCGACATCAATTTCGGCTGCCCAGTGAAGAAGGTCGTTAACGGCCATGCCGGCTCGTCCCTGATGCGCGACGAGGCGCATGCCGCCAAAATCCTCGAAGCGACGGTCAAGGCCGTCAAAATCCCGGTCACGCTCAAGATGCGCATGGGCTGGAACCATGATCATCTGAATGCGCCACGCCTCGCCAAAATCGCCGAGGACTGCGGCATCAAAATGGTCGCCGTGCATGGCCGCACCCGCTGCCAGTTCTATGAAGGGCAGGCAGACTGGGCCTTCATCCGCAACGTGAAAGAAGCGGTGACGATCCCGGTGATCGCCAATGGCGACATCAACGATTTTCCCGATGTCTTGCGCGCCTTGGAATTATCCGGCGCCGACGGCGTGATGATCGGGCGCGGCGCCTATGGCCGCCCATGGTTCGTGCGGCAAGTCGCCGAATTCCTGCGTACCGGGAAGATTCCGCCGGCGCCGTCCTTGCGCGCGCAACTCGACATCATCATCGAACATCTCGAAACGATGCTCTCGCATTACGGCGTCGCGACCGGCCTCAAGATCGCGAGGAAGCATATCGGCTGGTACTCGAAGGGCCTGCCTCAATCCGCCGACTTCCGCGCGGCGGTCAATCGGGTGGAAGACGCGGCGACGGTGCGCGGGCTGATTAACGGGTTTTTCCAGCCTTTATTGGAGAGCGCGTGAGCAAACACGAACAAGCCGGCCTCGCCGCCACCGTCGAACGCCATTTGCGCGATTATTTCGCCGCGCATGAGGAAGATTTGCCCTCGTCGGGCCTTTACGGCCGCGTGATCCGCGAAATCGAAAAGCCGCTGTTGGCGTTGACCCTCGCGGAATGTGAAGGCAACCAGCTGCGCGCGGCGGAACTGCTCGGCCTTAATCGCAACACCTTACGCAAGAAAATCCGCGCGCTCGGCCTCGCGGCCGGCCGCGATAAACTGAACGGAACCGGCGCATGACCAGAACCCGCTTCTTGCGTCGCTTCTCGGTCTGGGCCGCGCATGTCGGCCTGCGCCACAAATTGGCGGTGCTGCTGATCGCCCTTGCGGTCGCCTCCGGCGTCGCCACCTACGCGGCGATGACCAAGACGCCGTTTTTCGGCAACGATCCGACCACCGTCACCATCCTTTTGACCCTCGACCTGGTGTTCCTGGTCTTGCTCGGCGCCTTGATCGCCCAGCGGCTTTTATCGGTATGGATGCGCCATCGCCGCAACCAGGCCGGCTCGCGCCTGCATGTGCGGATGGTCGGCGTCTTCACGCTTCTCGCGGTCGCGCCCGCCATGCTGGTGGCGATGCTGTCGGTCGCCTTCTTCTATTTCGGCGTCGAAGCGTGGTTCTCGCAGCATGTCCGCACCTCGCTCAACGACTCGCTCGCCGTCGCGCAGGCTTACCTGGAGGAGCATAAGCAGGTTCTGCGCGCCGACACCCTCGCCATGGCCAACGACCTCAACCGGCAGGCCGCGATGTTATCCGCCGACCCGGTGCGGTTCGAGCAAATGGTCGAAGCGCAAGCCTATTTGCGCAATCTCACCGAAGTGGTGATATTCGACGGCTCCGGCCGCGTCCTCGCCCGCGCCGGCCTCACTTTCGCGCTCAGTTTCGAGCCGATCACCGAGAATATGCGCCAACGCGCCGATAAGGGCGAGGTGGTGCTGCTGGTCAGCAAGGACGACGACCGGGTGCGCGCCCTCATCAAGCTCGACAATTTCGTCGATACCTACCTTTTCGTCGGCCGGCCGGTCGAGCCGCAGGTGCTGGCGCATATGGCGGCAACGCAAAAGGCGGTGCAGGAATATAAGCAACTGGAAGGCAAGCGATCCGGCCTGCAACTGACCATTTCGATGATTTTCATCATGGTCGCGCTGCTGCTGCTGGCGGCGGCGGTGTGGTTCGGCCTCAATTTCGCCAATCAACTGGTGCGGCCGGTCAGCGCTCTCATCAACGCCACCAACCGCGTGCGCGGCGGCGATCTCGGCGCGCGGGTGCCGGAACCGCAAGGCCGGAGCGACGACGAACTGCAAATGCTGGGCCGCGCCTTCAACCGCATGGCCGGGCAGCTTGAAACCCAGCGCGGCGAATTGATCGAAGCCAACCGCCAGCTCGATTTCCGCCGCCGCTTCA
>DATKSH010000249.1:0-4152 GCA_035531735.1 Alphaproteobacteria bacterium | reverse complement strand
GCCGGGGAACAGGAACTTTCCGGCGGTTTCATAAAGCGATTTGGGGACGAGCACGTTATGGTTTTCCCGGGCTATGGGATCATATCCGCAAAAATCCACAAAGCCGCTTTCCTTGTCGAATTGAATGTCGTGCAGAAGCCGGAGTTGCCAAGTCTTGCCGAAGGGTCGCAAGGCATCCCGCAGGGCGGCCGGTGATGAAAACTCCAGTTCATCGGTCGCGAACGGTTCTTTTCTCGACAGTGCCTCCCGACTATGAGGAAAGCCGATGGGCGCTTCGCATTGAATGGGCGAGCGGTTCCCCACCGTATCGATGTGCAGCCCGGCCCGGGATTTGTTTCCAAAATTGATGATCTGGCAGGCGCCACCCAGCACCATATCGTCCCAGAAGCGTTCGCGCGTTCCCCATGTGGCCAGCATGTCGTTGCGCGCGGCTTCGGCGATGGCGCGTGCCGGCACACTGAGAAAGCGATTGCAGTCGTCCGGATACCAGCTTTGCGCTTTGAGAACGACGCCTGCGAACTTGCCCGACTTATCGAGACAAAGCTTGGCCGCTTCCACGGCGAAAACCGGATTATAGGCGGGGACGTCGCCGGCAATTTCTTCGATCAAACGTGAATCGGGTATATTCCGCATATGTTTTCAACACAAAATATCAGGCCAACTAGGTTTTTATGATGGCACAAAGAAACGCTTTTCAACAGAAGAAATTTTACGCCGTAAACGGCGGCTTATGGTTAAAACCGGCAGCCTTTTCGAGCGCCGAGGCGGTTTTGAACAGCGTCATTTCGTCGAACGCACGGCTGATCAGTTGCAGGCCCAAGGGCAAGCCATCTGCACCCAATCCCACCGGCACCGAGATGCCCGGCAGGCCGGCGAGGTTGACCGGCACAGTGAAAACGTCGTTGAGATACATCTGGATCGGGTCGTCCTGTTTCTCGTCGATGGCAAACGCGGTCGAAGGCGCGGTCGGCGTCAGGATCGCGTCGCATTTTTCGAACGCCTTGGTGAAATCGTCGCGGATCAGGCGGCGCACTTTCTGCGCCTTGATATAGTAAGCGTCATAATAACCGGCGGAGAGAACGTAAGTGCCCATCAAAATGCGCCGCCGCGTTTCCTTGCCGAAACCTTCGCCGCGCGTGTTTTCGTACATCTCGTTGAGATTACCGCCCGCGACGCGCAAGCCGAAACGCACCCCGTCATAGCGCGCGAGGTTGCTGGAAGCTTCAGCCGGTGCGATGATGTAATAGACCGCGAGCGCATATTTGGTATGCGGCAGGCCGATTTCGATAATCTCCGCGCCGGCATCCTTCAGCATCGCGGCGCCTTTTTGCCACAGCGTGTCGATTTCCTGCGCCATGCCGTCGATGCGATATTCGCGCGGGATGCCGATTTTGAGGCCTTTCACCGAAGCGCCGATGCCGGCGCTATAATCTGGCACCGGCTTGTCAACCGAGGTCGAATCTTTCTCATCGAAACCCGCCATCACGCGCAGCAAGAGCGCCGCATCGGCGACGCTGCGCGTCATCGGTCCCGGCTGGTCGAGCGAGGAGGCGAAGGCGACAATGCCGAAGCGCGAACAAAGCCCATAGCTGGTCTTGATGCCGACGATGCCGCAAAGCGAGGCCGGTTGGCGGATCGAACCTCCCGTTTCGGTGCCGGTCGCGCCCATGGCGATGCGCGCCGCCACCGCCGCCGCCGATCCGCCCGACGATCCGCCGGGAACAAGTTTACGCGCGGCTTTGGCGGGATCGGGCCCCGACCACGGGCTTATGACCGGTCCGAAATGGCTCGTCGTGTTGGAAGAGCCCATCGCGAATTCGTCGAGATTGGCCTTGCCCAGCATCACCGTGCCGGCACCGAACAGTTTTTGCGTGACGGTCGATTCGTAAGCCGGAATGAAATTATCGAGGATGTGGCTGGCCGCCGTGGTGCGCACGCCCTTGGTGCAAAACAGATCCTTGACGGCTATCGGAATGCCGTCGAGATCGCTCGCCTTGCCGGACGCGTAGCGCGCGTCGGATTCTTTCGCCTGTTTCAGCGCCAGTTCCGGCGTTTCGGTGATGAAGGCGTTGAGCGCGCGGGCTTTGTCCATGCCCTTGAGATGCGCCTCGGCAAGCTCCACGGCGCTGAAATTTTTTGCGGCAAGGCCGGCGCGCGCTTCGATGATCGAAAGATCGGTAAGGCTCATTCGATCACCTTCGGCACCGTGAAGAAATCGCCGGTCTTGGCCGGGGCATTGGCAAGAATGGCGTCCATCTTGTTGCCGTCGTTGACCACATCCGCGCGCATCCTGAGGGTGCCGTCATGGACGCTGGCGAGCGGTTCGACGTTCGCCGTATCGACTTCGTCGAGCTGCGCGACCCAGTCGAGGATTTTGTTCAACTCGCCGGCGAGGCTTTTTTGCTCCGCTTCGGGAACTTTGAGGCGGGCGAGATGGGCGATGCGGGCGACGGTTTTGGGATCGATGGACATGAGGGGCTAGGGGCTAGGATTTAGGGGCTAAGGGTTCGAACTTAGGGATTAATCTAATCCCTAGCCCCCAACCCCCAGCCCCTAGTATCATTACGCATGCCCGTCTGCAACTTGTCCGACCTGCCCGCGCTTTTAAAATCCGGCGAAACGCTGCTCGGCCTCGATCCCGGCAGCGTGGTGATAGGAGTTGCCATTTCCGATCCGGGGCTCAGGGTGGCCTCGCCTTTGGTGGGCATTACACGCGGGAAATTTGCGGGTGACGCGGCGGCGCTCGGCGAGATTATTAGGGAGCGCAAGGTGGGCGGGCTTGTTATCGGCTTGCCGAAGACCATGGAAGGCGACGAGGGCCCGGCGGCGCAATCGGCCCGTGCTTTTGCGCGCAACTTGCTGGAAAAGGGTAACCTACCGAAAGCCGATCTGCCGGTGGCTTTTTGGGACGAACGTTTTTCGACCGCCGCGGTCGAACGCATGATGATCGAGGAAGCGGATATGACCCGCGCGCGCCGCGCCGTCAAAATCGACCGCGCGGCGGCGGCGTATATTTTGCAAGGAGCGCTGGATTCTCTCAGTGCGTCATGGCCGGGCTCGGCCCGGCCATCCACGTCTTGAACAAAAGAAAACGTGGATGCCCGGCCCAAGGCCGGGCATGACGACGCGGATAGATTAGGCCTTAAGCGCCGCCTGCGCCTTTTCAACGAGAGCTTTGAAAACGGCCGGTTCGGTCGCGGCCAGCTCGGCCAGTTGCTTCCTATCGAGGCCGATGCCGGCGCGCTTCAAACCGTTGATAAAGCGTGCGTAAGTGAGGCCGTGCTCGCGGACGCCGGCGTTGATGCGCTGGATCCAGAGCGCGCGGAACTCGCCCTTGCGGGCCTTGCGGTCGCGGTAGGCGTAGCGCAGGGCTTTTTCGACTTTCTCGATCGCGATACGGAAATTGGTCGAGGCGCGGCCGCGATAGCCTTTGCCCTGCTTGACCATTTCCTTGTGACGGGCGTGGGTGGTGACGCCCCGCTTGACGCGTGCCATGGCGGTGCCTCCCTAGTGCTGGCGCAGAAAATGTTTGACGATGTTTTCACCGTCGGCCTTGAACAGGATCAATCCCTGCCGCGCTTTGCGCTTCATGTCCTGCGAGCGCTTGCGCATGCCGTGGCGCTTGCCGGCAGCGCCGGATTTCACTTTGCCGGAGGCCGTCCGGCGAAAGCGTTTTTTCGACCCGCTATGGGTCTTGAGTTTGGGCATTTGATAGCTCCTGGTTGCTAGTTGCTAGTAACTAAAACCTAGCAACTAGCACCTGTTGGCGGCCGGGCATGCCTTGGCTACCGGCGCGCGAGGCGGGTTTAATAGCGGTTCAGGGCTTTAATAGCAAGCATTGGGATGGCATTTTGCGAGCCTTTTTGCGGCCTCTTTTGTTTGACCTTGGGGGCCCCTCCGGCTAGTATATTTTTGCGATTCGAAGATGGTAAATTTTCTCTTTTCTAACAATTACTTAGAGCTAGATCGAAGCGCGCAAAAACAGCCCTGAAATCCGCCCCGTCACGCAGGTAAAAATCCATGTCCCACGCCGCCGCCGAAAACACGCCGACCGATCCGCCGAAGCCGCCCGATAACGGCGATTACGGCGCCGATGCGATCACCATCCTGCGCGGGCTCGATGCCGTGCGCAAGCGGCCGGGCATGTATATC
>DATKSH010000248.1:0-7811 GCA_035531735.1 Alphaproteobacteria bacterium | reverse complement strand
TTTCCGCGCGAGAACGAAGTCGATGCCGACCTCATCAACGCCGGCAAGCAGACCGTCACCGAATTGCCTTACACCAGCTATTTCGACAGCGCCCTGTCCTTCGCCATGATCCGCGGTGGCCATATCGATTTGGCGATTTTGGGCGCGATGCAGGTTTCTGAAACCGGCGACATCGCCAACTGGATGATCCCCGGCAAGATGGTCAAGGGCATGGGCGGCGCCATGGACCTTGTCGCCGGCGTCAAGCGCATCGTCGTCCTGATGGAACACACCGCCAAGGATCAACCGAAGCTGCTCAAAAAATGTTCCTTGCCGCTGACCGGTTCCGGCGTCGTCAATAAAATTATCACCGATCTCGGCGAGTTCGAATTCCGCCCGGACGGCCTTGCGCTCACGGCTCTTGCCCCCGGCGTCACCGAAGCCGAGATCAAGGCCAGGACCGAAGCGGCCTATAAAACGGCGCTTTAGGCCGCCTATGAGCCTCACAAAATTGGTCCGCCGCCAGTTCGAGAAAATGGGCCTGAACCTCTCGTGGCGCAGGGCCGACAACGGGCCACCGCTACCATTGCTGCGTTTACTGGCCGAGCATTGCGTGTTGACCGAAGGCAAGGGCGCGGTGATCCAGGTCGGCGCCAATGACGGCCTGATGCGCGACCCGGTGCATGGCATTATCGTCGAACTGGGCTTACCGGCGCTGCTGGTCGAGCCGCTGCCGGACTTGTTCGCGCGGCTCAAGGCCAATTACGCTGGCGTGCCGAATATCGCCTTCGAAAACACCGCCGTCGGCGCCAAGGGCGGCGACGCGGAGATTTATCGCATCGGCGCGGCGGCGCATGTTCCCGACTGGGCGCAGGGGCTGGCGAGTTTCGAAAAGCGGGTTTTGCTGCGGCACCGGCGCGCCCTCCGGGCCGCCGACAAGGATTTCGAGCGTCATATCGAAACCGTGCGGGTGCCGGTGGTGACGGTCGCGCAGCTTCTGGGGCGGCATCCCGGGATCGGCAAAATCATGTTGTTGCAGATCGACACCGAGGGCCACGATTTCGCGGTGATCCAATCGGCGGTCGCGGCCAATTGCCTGCCGCCCATCATCCACTACGAGCATAAGCATCTCGGTTACGCCGATCAGGCCGCGTGCCGCGAACTGTTGACGCCTTACGGCTACTCGTTCCTGTCCGATGAAACCGACACACTGGCCTACAGGCCGCCGGCCGGCAGCCCCGCATCCTAGCTCAGCGCCTTGCGCACGGTTTCTTCCTTGACTTGCGTGGTCGAGATGCCCTCGGTGCGCGGCAGGTAGACGACTTGGCACAAATTACCGAACTGGTCGAACTTGCCGCGCCAGTCGTCGCCCATCACCAGGATGCCGGCCTTGTAGGCCTTGATATACGCACCTTTTCGTTCGAGGCTGTCTTCGGAAAAAACCTCGTCGACGCCCTTGACGGCGGCGACGATGTCCATGCGGTCGGCCTGCGAAAAAATCGGCGCGAAGCCCTTCTTGGCGATATTCAGCGCGTCGGTCGAGACGCCAACCACCAGGCGGTCGCCGAGCGCGCGGGCGCGGCGCAACAGGCGCAAATGGCCGATATGGAACAAATCGAAGGTGCCGAAGGTGATGACGGTGGCCATGTCCCTAGTCTAGCATCGGCAGAACGCAAGTCCATTGGCGCGCGCGGCGGCTTTATGCTAAACCGCTGCGGCGAAACCGCTCGCACTCTTCCCATGAGGTTTCCGTGACGTTTTCATCTCCGCCGCGCTTCGCCGCCCCCAACACCGCGCCCGCCGACCTGCTCGGCGCCATCGACCAGGCCGGTCGCCAGTTGGGCGCGATCCGCGCTGCTATCGGCGGCGTCATTTTCGGGCAGGATGAAGTGATCCTGCAAAGCCTCGCCGCCATCCTCGCCGGCGGGCACATGCTTCTGATCGGCGTGCCGGGCCTCGCCAAAACGCGCCTTGTGGAAACGCTCGGCGTCACGCTCGGCCTCGACACAAGGCGCATCCAATGCACGCCGGATTTGATGCCGTCCGACATTCTCGGCGCGGAGGTTTTGGAGGAATCCGAATCCGGCCGCCGCTCGTTCCGTTTCATCCCCGGCCCGGTCTTCAGCCAGCTTTTGATGGCTGACGAAATCAACCGCGCCAGCCCGCGCACCCAAAGCGCGTTGTTGCAGGCGATGCAGGAACGTAAAATAACGGTGGCGGGGCAGGATCGCCCGCTGCCGGCGCCGTTCCATGTGCTGGCGACGCAAAATCCGCTGGAACAGGAAGGCACTTATCCTTTGCCGGAAGCGCAACTCGACCGTTTCCTTTTGCAGATCGACATCGACTATCCCGACCTGGAAGCCGAGCGCCATATGCTGCTGGCCACCACGATGGCGGCGGAAACGCCGGCCAAGCCGGTGATAACCGCTGCCGCCTTGCAGGAGATGCAGGATTTGGTGCGGCGCATGCCGATCGGCGAAAAAGTGGTCGAGGGCATTTTGGCCTTGGTGCGCAACGGCAGGCCGGATACCAGCAATCTCGACATCGTCAAAAACTACGTCACGTGGGGTCCCGGCCCGCGCGCCTCGCAAGCCCTCAGCCTCGCCGCCCGCGCCCGCGCGCTGATCGACGGGCGCCTCGCGCCTTCGATGGACGATGTGCTGGCGCTGGCGGGGCCGGTCATGCGCCACCGCATGGCTTTGGGTTTCGCGGCCCGCGCCGAGGGCGTGACAATGGAACGCGTGCTCGACGCGATGGCGAAATCAGCAGACAGATGACGGAAGACAGGTATCAGAAAGCGGAAAGCGGCAACCTGCCTTCCGCGGCACGGCATTTGGCGTCTGTGTTGCCGCCGCTGCTGCTCGAAGCCGAGCGAGTGGCGAGCGCCGTGCGGCAAGGCGTGCATGGCAGGCGGCGTGCGGGCGCGGGCGAAAGCTTCTGGCAATTCCGGCGTTATGCGACCGGCGATGCCGCCCAACGCATCGACTGGCGGCAATCGGCGCGGTCGGATAAATTGTTCGTTCGTGAAAGAGAGTGGGAAGCGGCGCAGACCGCCTATCTGTGGGCCGATGCGTCGGGTTCGATGCGTTATGCTTCGCGCAAGGACATTCCGCAAAAAATCGAACGCGCGCGCGTGCTGATGCTGGCGCTGGCCGATCTTCTGTTGCGCGGCGGCGAAAAAGTGACATGGCTGGCGCGGGAACCGATTGCCGTCGCCGGCAAGGGCGGATTGGAACGCATCGCCGCGCGGTTTGACGAACAACAGGATAAAAACCTGCCGCCCGCCCTGCCCTTCGCGCGCCACGCGCATATGATCCTTTGCAGCGATTTCCTGATGGAATCCGGCGATTTGCGCGATCTCATGCGGCGGCATGCCGCGCTGAACCTCAAGGGCGCGCTCGTACATGTTCTCGACCCGGCCGAGCGCGATTTGCCGTTCGCGGGCCGCATCGAGATGCGCGGCTTTGAGAACGAAGCGCCGCTTTTGCTGGCCAATGCCGGCGTGCTGCGCGAGGCTTACCGCGCGCGCATGGAGGAACATCGGGCGCGCCTCCGGCAATACGCGCAAAGCGCCGGCTGGTTCTATATCGCGCATACCACCGACACGCAGCCCGGACAGGCGCTATTGCAAATTTATGAGGCGCTGGCGGCGGATCGGCAAGGCTTGTAATGCTCGGCTCGTTTTTCGGCAATCTCGCCTTCGCGGCACCGTGGGTGCTGGGTTTTCTCGCCGTGCTGCCGGCGATTTGGTGGCTGTTGCGGTTGTTGCCGCCGAGCCCACGCAAAATCCGATTTCCCGCGCTGATGCTGCTGCGCGGCCTAGCCACGCCTGAAAAAACGCCGGCCCATATGCCATGGTGGTTGTTGCTTCTGCGTCTTTTGATCGCGGCACTTGTGATCCTCGGCCTCGCGCGGCCGGTTCTCGATCCGCGCCCGGTCTTGAAAAGCGGTGGCGCGGCGCTGATCGCGATCGATAACGACTGGGCCGCCGCGCGCGCATGGGATGCACGGCAAGACGCGCTGCATCGCCTGATTGCCGAGGCCGAACGCGAAGATCGCCCGGTGATGTTGCTGCCAACCGCCCCTTCAGCCAGCGGCGAGCCGCTCCATGTCATGGGCCCGATGGCGGCCAAGGCGGCCTTTGTGGCCGCCCGCGACCTGGCGCCCGAGCCATGGCCCACCGATTGGCAAGCGGCGCAAGCGCAGCTCGGAAAAATCCATCCGCAGGATGTGGCATGGAGCGCATGGCTCAACAGCGGGCTTGGCGATCATGCGGCACAGGATTTTTACGACACGCTGAAAAGTTACGGCACGCTGAAAGAAACGCGTGTTTTCGGCGATGCCGGCGAAACGCCGATTTATCTGCTGGCGCCGCCGCATAATGGCGACAATTCTTTCGCCGTCCTGCGCGCCATGAGCAACGGGCTGGCTGCCGTGGCGGTAGTGGCGCGCGACCGCACGGGACGCGAGTTGGCGCGCCAGACCGCGCATTTCGAAGCGGGCGCGAACCGCGCCCCCTTCGCTTTCCACCTGCCGGCAACCGTGCGTAACCGCGCGGCGCGGCTCGAAATCGAGGGCACGCCTTCGGCCGCCACTACGATTTTGCTCGATGAAAGCTGGCAGCGCCGCCCGGTCGGCATCATCGGCAATCCCTCGGAAGCCGAGGAGCATTCTTTGCTGAGCGGGGTTTACTACGTCGAGCGCGCCTTAAAGCCATTCGCCGACCTGCATGTCGGATCGCTCGGCGATTTGCTGAAGCAGAATATGGCGGTGCTGATCGCCACCGATGCAACGGCGTTCGATACGCATGACGTCACGGCAATGGCCGATTGGATCGAGAAAGGCGGCGTGCTGGTGCGCTTCGCCGGGCCGCGCCTCGCGGAAACACAAAATCCCGCCGAGGCCGCGATCCTGCCGGTCGCTTTGCGTACCGGCGACCGCGCGATGGGCGGCAGCATGAGCTGGGCCAAGCCGCAAAAGCTCGGCCCGTTTCCGACCGCCAGCCCTTTCCACGGCCTCACACTGCCGGACGACGTTTCCATCAAGCGCCAGATTCTGGCCGAGCCGTCCGCCGCTCTCGCCGCCCATACATGGGCGGCGTTGCAGGATGGCACGCCTTTGGTGACGGCTAAAAATATGGGCCGCGGCCTCAGCGTTTTGTTCCATGTGCCGGCGCGGCCTTTATGGTCGAATCTGCCGCTGTCGGGCCTTTTCGTCGACATGCTGCGGCGGATCGTCGATCTCAGCGCCGGCATGGGCAGCGCGGCGAATTTCATCACCCTCGCGCCGGTCACCGCGCTTGATGCATTCGGCGATGAAATTCCGCCCGGCCCCGTGGCCGCGCCGCTGAAAAGCGAGGATATGGCGGCCACGCCACCTTCGCCACATCATCCGCCCGGCCTTTATGGCGCCGGCGGCGCGGCGCGCGCCTTCAATCTCGGCGCGGCGCTCGGCTTGCCGCAAGCAATCTCCGGCATCGCAACCGAAAGCTATCGCCAGCCACATAGCGAAACCGAATTGCGGCCGGCATTCCTCGTCGCCGCGTTCGTTTTGCTTTTGCTCGATTTCCTGATCGGCCTTTGGCTGCGCGGCCTTGGGCCCCGGCGCGGCACGGCGGTTTTGATGATTTTGTTCATGCTGGCGGGCTTTGCCGCCCCGGCACATGCCGACACCGTCCAGCAAGCCATCGAATTCACCTCCAAAACCTATCTCGCCTATGTCGAAACGGGAAATCCCGCTATCGACCGGCTTTCGCAAGAAGGCTTGGCCGGCCTCGCCCGCATCCTTGAACGGCGTACTTCCTTGAACGATGTCGGCGTCACCGACGTCGATCCGAAAAACGACACGCTGGTCCTTTTCCCGCTGCTCTATTGGCCGCTGACGCCCGCCGAAGCGCCGCTGTCGCCCGAAGCCGCCGCGCGCGTCAACGACTATCTCCGTCACGGCGGCATGATCCTGTTCGACACCGGCATGAGCGGCGGCGCAATGGCGCCCGGCGCCATGCAGCATATCCTGGCCGGCGTCGAAATCCCGCCTTTGATCCGCATTCCTGATAATCACGTCCTCCATCGCACTTTTTATTTACTCAACCGCTTTCCGGGGCGGTTCATTGGCGACGGCCTGTGGCTGGAACCGTTGGATTTGTCATCCTATGACGGCGTGGCGACCGTAATCGCTGGGTCGGGCGATTGGGCCGCCGCCTGGGCCATCGACGCCAACGGCAATCCACTCTACCCCTGCACGCCGGGCGGCGAGGAACAGCGCGAAATGGCCTACCGCTTCGGCGTCAATGTCGTGATGTACGCCCTCACCGGCAATTACAAATCGGATCAGTTGCATGTGCAGGCCCTTTTGGAAAGGGAGGGCAAATGAACGAACATTTGCGCCTCGTCTTCGATCCGATGCTGCCGGTTTCGTGGCTGGAAATTCTCGCCTCGTGTGCCGCTCTTTTGACGGTTTACGCCCTTCTCCGGCGTGCGAAAGGCGCGGCATGGCGCACGGCATTATTCGCGTTGCTGCTTTTGATCCTTGCCAATCCTTCGCTAATCGCCGAACGGCGCGCGCCGCTCAAGGACACAGCACTGATCGTCCTCGACCAAAGCGCCAGCATGGATTTGAGCGACCGCGCGCGACAAGCCGAACGCGCGCTCGATAGCCTCAAGAAAAAACTGGCGCAATTTCCCGATCTCGATGTCGATGTAGCGCGCGCCAAGGGCACAAGCGAAACCGATTTGTTCCATGTGGCGGAACAAAGGCTGGCGGCCATTCCGCCCGGCCGCCTCGCCGGCATCATCTTTATCACCGACGGCGAAGTGCACGACAAGCCGCAAGGCGCGTGGAGCGGCCCGTTGCACGTCCTGATCGCGGGCCAACATGATGAAATCGACCGCCGCATCGCCGTTACCGCAGCACCTGCCTATGGCATCGTCGGCAAGGACGTGACGCTGACGGTGCGCATCGACGACGCACCCAAGCCGCAGAACGAAACCGCTGCCGTTACCCTGCGCCGCGACGACGGCGAAAGCGAAACCGTCGACATGCCGGTCGGCCATGCGGTCAAATTCATGGTGCCGATCAAGCATGCCGGGCCCAACCTGTTCGCCTTCTCGGTTGCCGGCGTGCCGCACGAATTGACGATGCTCAACAATGAAACGGCGGTGACGGTCAATGGCGTGCGCGACCGCTTGCGCGTATTGCTGATCTCCGGCGAGCCGCATATCGGCGGCCGCACTTGGCGCAATTTCCTCAAATCCGACCCGGCCGTCGATCTCGTGCATTTCACGATTCTGCGCTCGCCCGGCTCGCTCGATTACACGCCCGACAGCGAATTGGCGCTGATCGCCTTCCCGGTGCGCGAATTGTTCGAAACCAAATTGGCGAGCTTCGATCTGGTGATTTTCGACCGTTTCCGCCAACAATCGCTGATCCCCGACGCCTATCTCGCCAACATCGCGCGTTATGTCGAAAATGGCGGCGCGCTTCTGGTTTCCAACGCGACCGGCACCGGCATTCCCTCGTTGACGCTTTCGCCGCTGGCGCGCGTGCTGCCGACAACGCCGAGCGGCCAGTTGATGACCGGCGCATTCGTGCCAAAGCTAACGGATGAGGGCAAGCGCGACCCGGTAACCGACACGCTAACCACTGATATGCCGCGCAAGGATTGGGGCCCGTGGTTCCGGCAAAGCGACGCGCGCATCAAAAGCGAGGATGATGAAGTCCTGATGACCGGGTTACAAGGCAAGCCGCTTCTGGTGCTGGCGCGCGTCGGGCAAGGGCGTGTGGCGCAATTTCTTTCCGATCAATTCTGGCTGTGGGCAAAGGGTTACAAGGAT
>DATKSH010000247.1:0-5410 GCA_035531735.1 Alphaproteobacteria bacterium | reverse complement strand
ACTTCCTCTTTCCAAGCCGCAAAGAAAAATCCTTGTCACTATTTTGCGCGCGCGCGGCGAGACGCTCAGCCAATACATTCTTGCGGAAGGGCTTTATGGCCCTTTGGGCGGCGGCATGCTAAAATATGTTCGACAGTATATTTCGGATATGCGCCGCCAATTGCGCACCGTTGGCCTTGATGAACAAATTGTTGAGGCCATCACAAGCGGCGAACATTTGGCGGAATACAGAATCCAAATTTCCAAAATTCCGGAGAAAACGTTCGAACCTTTCTTCAAAGAAAAGAATGAGTGCTTTCTGGAATGGCGACGCATGGCCGCCCTTCAGCTTGCTCAGGCAAGAACGAACGTTAAGGAAAGCGCCATCGCCGCCGAAACCGCCTCAGACCCCCAAGTTGCTATTCATGCAGCCGCCGTTCAGCCGGTTGCGCCGTCAAACGCTCAAGCTCCCGGCACAGGATCCGAGAATCCTTCTAAATCCTCGGAGAGGTTGGCAGCAGAAAAGGAAAAACGGCAGTTTTTCGAACGGCAAATTCCCAGCTTAATTCCCCGTTTGCGGCGCTACGCACTGGCCCGGACGCGGGATAGCGATAAAACCGATGATCTGGTTCAGGAAGCGCTGACGCGTGGTTTGGCGAGGCTTCACCTCTGGCGGGATGGTACCAGCCTAGAGGCTTGGCTAATCACAATCCTGCGCAATGAGTACGTCAACGGGGTGCGACAGGCGGTGCGCAGAGGCCAGAGCATTCCTGTGGAAGATGTCGAGTCTTCTTTTGCCGTGGCGGGCAATCAACTCATGACGGTGCAGTTGAAGGAGGTCAGAAGATACCTCGCCGAGCTGCCTGAAGAGCAGAGAGATGTTATTCTTTTGGTGGGTCAGGAAGGAATGAGCCATGAACATGTTGCGGAAGTGCTTGGCGTTGCCGTGGGGACGGTATGCTCACGCCTGTTCCGGGGGCGGGAGCAGTTGAGCCAGCTCACGGCTTACGGGCGCGAAACAAAACATTCCGGCAAAATTTCCAGTCGCCCGGAAGTGACAGTAGAAGATCGGATGAGTACGGAGGAAGCCGTTACGTACGGAGCCGTTTCCGTTCATCCGGGGTTCAACAATACGATAGACTGGGAGCGGCTCTCGGTCGATGACCACTTCCTGTGGCAGTCGTATGTTGCCGAAAAGCCGAGCGCAGGGAGACCGAGGGAACTTGTCCCCGCCTGATCACGAATATCCTGTTCCCCGCCGCACTTCGTCCGTGACCACCACCCGCCGGATGGCGAGTTCGAGGATTTCGGTGCTGATGCGGCGCTCCTTTGCCCGTTTGGCGCGCTGGCGATAAAGCGCGGCGGTTTGGCATTGTACCACGATGTCCTCGATCTGCGCCGGGTTGGTGACGCTCATGAGGGTGCGGGCGATGAAGCCTTCGCGCGAGATGTCGGCGAGGCCATAGCCGGCCTGCAGCGCGTGATCGATATAGAACGCGGCGACGCCGGCCAGCATGCGATGCACCTCCGGCAGCAACGGCGCGGGCGCCACCGGCACTACCGGCGCGCCCGGCAGCATCAGCGTGACGCCGAACAGGTTATCGACCTCGCCGTTGGGCGACAGGCGGTTGGTGGTGCCGATCACGAGGGCATGGCTTAATTCGCTGGTGGCGTCGATCAGGGCGTCGAGTTCGGCCAGCACTTCCTCGTCCGCGCGCTCGTTGATGAGATCGAGGCGCGGCAGCACCAGCATCACCTTGTCGCCGCCGGCGCGGCGGACGAGGTGCTTGGCGCGCGCCAGCGCGTCGGCATTGCCCGGGTTATGGACGGTGACGATGCGGTCGAAGGCGGCGTCCTTGGCGATGCGGCGCGCCAGCGTTTTCTTGCCCGACAGCGGCGGGCCGGCGATGAGGATTTCGTTGCCGAGCCGCAATTCGGCATAGGCCCCGGGATGGCGTGCGCGGTCGATGAGGTCGCGGATGTCCGCCAGCAATTCGTCGAGTCCCGCCAAGTGCCCATTGAGCGCGGCGACCTCCGTCACTTCGAGGCTTAGTTCGACGCCGTGCCGGCGCTTGCGCCGCTCGCCGAGAAACTCGATCAGGATCGGCAACAGCACCACCGCTTCCAAAACGGTGGCGACGGTGAGGATCTGTTCGCTGATGGAGACCATGGAGAGGCCTTATAGCACGGCTGCCGGCGCGGGACACCCCCGCCGCGGGTGGGCGGTTCCGTTTGCGGCAATAAGTTTGGCCATGAAAGCATTTTGTGGCTTTGTTTGAGGACCTTTTTGGGGTAAAAAACAAATTGAAAAATCCGATGCCCGTTAATGGACCAAACGATTTCATAGCACCCGTTATGGACGACAAAAATGCGGATATAAATGCTGTCAACGCCGATGGTGATACGGCGATGCATTTGGTGGCAGAATTTCTTTGTCGGCACCACGATGAAACCATTCGCGATGACGATGAAGAAGTTTATTCCTACCCGCGCGAATTCCATTCCGAGAATCTTCAAAACCTGGTTTCCATGGGCGCCGATCCAGACATCCCAAATCGAAGGGGCATGACTGTCAGGAAGATGCTAATCGATCAGGGGTTGAGCTATATGCTTCCGGCCCCAAGGCGTTGATATTCGTCGGTTGCATTGCCGCACCCTTCCGTTCCATCATAAGAAATGTTCGGCGGTCACCAGAAAATCGAGAAAGTCGCTCTTGGTTTGGGATCCAATCTCGGCGACCGGATGGAGAACTTGCGCGGCGCCGTACGTGCATTAGCGCCCTATGTAACGGTCACGGCGACCTCGCCGGTTTACGAAACCGCGCCGGTTTATGTCGGCGGCCAGCCGGCTTTTCTCAACGCCGCCGTGACCGGCACGACCGGCCTTCCGCCATTGGCCCTTCTGCGCGCACTCAAGGATCTGGAGGCCGAGCTTGGCCGCATGCCGACCTTTCGCTATGGCCCGCGCGCCATCGACATCGACATTATCTTTTACGGCGATGAAGTCCTCGCCACGCCCGAACTGACTTTGCCGCATCCTCGCCTGCAAGAGCGCGAATTCGTCCTGCGGCCCTTGACCGACATCGCGCCGGGCTGGCGCCATCCGGCCAACGGCTTGACGGTTGCCGAAATGCTGGCGCGCGTGCCAAGCTCGAACCCGTCATGTCTCGGATCGCTTTAGACTTGCCGCCGACTGACGCGCTGCCCGGTCTCGGCCGCCGTTCGCTTATCATGGGCATCGTCAATGCGACGCCGGATTCCTTTTCCGGCGACGGGGTCGCCGCACGCCGCGATCCGGTCGCGGCCGCGGTCGAGCGGGCGGCGGTGATGATCGCCGAAGGCGCCGATATGCTCGACATCGGCGGCGAAAGTACGCGGCCCGGCTCGATCCCGGTTTCCGCCGAAGAAGAAAAGCGCCGCGTGTTGCCGGTGCTCGCCGAAATCCGCCGCCAGTTTCCCTCGACGCCACTGTCGATCGACACCATGAAAGCGGAGGTGGCGGCGGCGGCCTTGGCCATGGGGGTCGCGATGATCAACGACGTCTCGGCGCTCGGCGATCCGGCGATGGCGCCCTTGGCTGCCAAGACCGGCGCTTATCTGGTGCTGATGCATAATCGCGGCGACGCGGCGGCGGTGACTCAGGACCCGAAGCTCGGCGGCCAATATGAAGCGCCGGTTTACGCCAACATCGTCGCCGACGTGGCGCGCGATCTTGCGCGGCCGTTCGAGATCGCGGTGCGCGCCGGCGTGGCGCCGGAAAAAGTGATCCTCGATCCCGGCCTCGGTTTCGGCAAGACCGCCGAGCAGAATTGCACCCTGATCCGCCATATCGACAAGCTCGGCAGCATGATGAAGTGCCGGACGCTGCTCGGCCCCTCGCGCAAGGGTTTCATCGGCCGCATTCTCGACGCCTCGGTCGATGATCGCTTGGCCGGCACGGCGGCTTCGGTCGCCGTCGGCGTCTTTTGCGGCGCCAACATCCTGCGCGTCCACGACGTGAAATTCATGGCGCGGGTGGCGAAAATGGCGGCGGCGATTCGAGCGCGCTAGCGGTTAAGGTGCCGGCGGGACCGATTCTGCCGCTATCCGTTTTGGCAGCGAAGCCGTCACCGTTTCGTTTGGCGGCTTGGCATGAAATCCATCGAAATATTTTTCGATCCGGCCGCCTCTTTCGGCGCCGTAAAGGACAAGCGTCGCTTTCGTAACATGCAACCTTGAATCCAGCTTGAAATCCGGGCCGAATATCCATGTACCGCGCGTTGCCTTGTCACCGAGAAAGAAAGAAGTAGTAAAAACGCGTTGAGTTGGATAGGTGCCGTCGTCCGGTGCATACATAGCGCTCGCGAGGTTGATTGCACGGTGATTTTGTGGATCGCGCAGAATATAGGGGGCGTTGAATTGATGATCTTGCACCTCGGCATCCGACATTTTCAGGGAATCAAATTTGACGACCACAAGGACCCGGGTAACAAGGAAATCGTCGGGTACTTTGAAAGAAATGATATGATGCCGACTCCATGCATTGAAGGTGCCTTTGACGATCTGCAAGACCGGCTTTGTCGTTAACTCCCTGCGGCGCAGTACATCGAGCCGGGCGAGATTCTCCCTGTAGAGTGCCGGATCAAAGGCGCCATAACCGGCATCGGCAAAATTATAGGGCAAGCCGCGCGGGTTTTGTACATAATGAATTGCCAGAAACGTATGATCGGGACAGGCAACTTGGTCGACAGGTCGTGTGGCCGTCAGGGCGGCGGCCCAAAAATCCGTCGGCCCAAGATTGGGATAGCGGTTGGGACCATAAGCTGTATCGCCGGCCAGATAAGGCGCGGCGAAGGAGGTGCCCAGCCAGCCGGTTTGCGGTTTCCCCGGGTTTATACGATCGGCGTGCAGCAGGCGCACATATTGTTGCGGCGTCGGCATGATCGCGTGCCACGATAACATATGCGAATATAGTTTCTCGTACTCTTTGGGCTTATAATACATTCTATAACTAAAACTCTCGAAGAACGGATTGGAAAAAACCAAATCCGGGAAATTACTATCACTGTAGGACGCAACATTTCCCTTATTGCCCAGCACGCCAACCCGGATGAGATAGGGGCTTAAGGTCGTGGCCGAGGCGAGGGTAACATTTCTGGGCGGGGGCATTCGTTGCCCGTTCTGACAAAAATCATTGTTAGGCGCAGCCATGGATATAAGTGCCCTTGTCTTATTCATGTCGCCGATGGCGGCGAAGGCGTTGTAGCGCCATTTGGGGAGCAGAATCGGGAATGAGCTTTGCGACAGGACATCGAAATTCTCCATGGCTCTGGTCAAATTTGCCGAGGGAGAAAGGGTGTCAAAACCGATATGATATGTAAGGGGAACTTTACCGATGGCACGAGTTGCAGCCCAATCGAGGATGGCAGTCGCGGCCATGCCGTGTCGATCAG
>DATKSH010000246.1:0-5005 GCA_035531735.1 Alphaproteobacteria bacterium | reverse complement strand
GCACCCAATAATTTTATGTGCTCGCGCACCTGCTTGGCGTGTTGCCGAAGCGCCGTCTGCCGCGCGGCCTCGTCGCCGCTTTGCGAAGCGTCCATGAATGCCGAAAGCGGCACCTTGCTATCGACCACGATGCAGCGTTTGCCGGGCAGGTTCACGATCACGTCGGGGCGCAACGCGCCGTCGGCGATGTTTTGCTGCAACGAAAAATCTTTCGCATGCGCCGACATGCCGGTCATTTCGAGGATGCGCTGCAACTGCATTTCGCCCCAGCGACCGCGCGCGGAGGGCGTGCGCAGCGCCTGCAACAACTGGCCGGTTTCGCCGCGAAGCTGTTGCTGCGTTTCGCGCGCGGCCTCGACGGTCGCCAGCAATTCCTTATAGGCACCCTCGCGCTTGACTTCCAACGCTTGCAACTGCGCGTCCATTTTTTGCAGCGATTCCCTGACCGGCTTGACCATCTCGTCGATAGCCACGGTTTTCTTGTCGAGCGTGGCGGCGGCAGATTGTTCGCTGGCTTTTAAACGACCTTCGGCCATTTTCAGGAAATGATCGGCATTGGTGCTGAGCGCCTTGGCCGCCAGAGCTTCGAACGCGTCGCCAAGCTGCGCCTGCGAAGACAGGCGCGCCCGCGCGATCAGCCACGCAAGGCCGCCACCCAAAATCAATCCGGCAACAAAGGCGAAAAGCGCGATTTCGTTCATAAATCCAGTCTATCACATTCATGCCGCGCGCCAGCGAAATCGGAATCCTCTTTGTTTTCAAGCGCTTTTGCAACGATGCATAGGTGTCTTCAAGGCGTTACCGCGCCCCGGACTCGTAAACCATATGTTCGCCGATTGGTGTTAAATTAGGTCGATGAAAGAAGAACCCCCGGCACCGGTTGCCAAAAGGAAGCCGGTCGTGCGGCGGCACCGGCTCGATCACGCGCTTGCCGCTTACCTGTCCTCGCTGGCGCGCGAGCATCCCTTTCACTTCGTCATCGAGGAAGAAGCCAGTCGCGTGCCGGTAGCCTTGGCAGCGCGCTGGCCGCCGCCGGAAATCGGCTGGGAAAAGCAGGCGCGCGCCGTGCGCTACCGGATCGAGGAATTGGTCGATCCCCTTACTGCCGGCGAGCATGCGCGCGATCTTTTGCGCCTTGTCATTCATGTCGCGGTCGCGCCGCCGCTGGTTTCCGGCGTTTCACACGCGCCCGGCGTTTATGCCGCTTTCGATGCCGAGGCCGGGCTCATGCGCCATTGCCTGATCGGATCGCACGAGGCGCCGGATCGCTTGCCGGAAATCATCGGCGGGGTGCCTTTGGGCCTGACGCTGACCTGCCAGCCGTTCAAAAGGCCGGCCGATGCGCAGGAACAGGGCTTCGGCATCGAAGGCAATATTTTCCGCCTTACCGAAGGTATTTTTCGCCGCTGGTCGCTGCGCGCGGCGCAGCTTCGGCCTTTTGTTCAGCCGCTCGCGGCGCAACAAATAAAGCCCAAGCTACCACTCGTCATCGGAGTTCCGGCAGAGCGGCAAACGCCACCCATGCCATCGCCGGAACCTAAATGATTGCGGCTATGTGGGTTATCGCGGCGTTTGCCTTCGCGCCCAAAGGACGTTAGCATCCGCTGGCAATGTCCGTTCCCCGAACCCGCGCCCTTTCCCGCGCCCGCCGTTGACCGGAAGCCCGCGCCTTGCCCTTGCTCGCTGATATTGGCGTCGTTTTCCTGCTGATCCTGCTGAACGGCTTTTTCGCCATGTCGGAACTGGCGATCGTGTCCGCGCGGCGCGGGCGCCTCAAGCGCATGGCAGGAGACGGGCGCAAGGGCGCGCGCATCGCCCTCCATATGGCCGAGGAACCGACCTCGTTCCTTTCCATCGTTCAGCTCGGCATGACGCTGAATAGCGTCTTGGCCGGCGCGTTCGGCGGCACTACTTTGGCGCATCCGCTCGGCGTTTATCTCGACACGATTGCCTGGATTCGCCCCGACGGCGGGGCCGTGGCCATTGCCATCACCGTCGCCGCCGTCACCTATTTCAGCCTTGTGATCGGCGAATTGATGCCGAAACGCATCGGCTTGGCTTATGCCGAGCCGATTGCCGTTCGCGTCGCCTTGGCGATGACGGTGTTCGCGCGCGTGGCCGCGCCGGTCGTGTGGCTGTTGCGGCGATCGACGGGCATGCTGCTTTATATCCTCGGCCTTGCCCGCGCGCGGCCGGCCGCGGTGACGGAAGAGGAAGTGCGCAACCTGATTGCCGAGGGCGCCGAAAGCGGCATCTTCAAGCCGGCCGAGAAGGCGATGCTGGAAGGCGTCATGCGCCTCGCCGACCGCAGCGTGCGTACTATCATGACCCCGCGCCTCGACATGGTGTGGCTCGGCGTCGAAGATGTGCCCGAGGCGCACAAGAAAACCATTCGCGCCAGCGGCTATAGCCGCTTTCCGGTCGCGCGCGGCGATCTCGCCGAAATCCTCGGTATCGTCCATGCCAAGGACATCCTCAACGCCGCCTTCGACGGCCATGCGTTGGCGCTCACATCCGTCATGCGCCCGGCCCTGATTGTGCCCGACACCACGCCGGTCTTGCGCCTTTTGGATCAAATCAAGCAGACGGGCCAGCATATCGCCATCGTCGTGGACGAATATGGCAGCGTCGAAGGGCTGGTGTCGGTGACCGACATCCTGGTCGCTATCACCGGCGAATTGCCGGCGCGCGGGCAGGAAACCACCGGCCGGCCCGCCAAGCGCGAGGACGGCAGCTGGCTGATCGACGGCATGACGCCGGTCGACGAGGTCGAGGCCCTGATCGGCTTGCGCGACATGCGCGGCGGCGGCGATTTCCATACGCTGGCGGGATTTGTGATCGATAAATTGGGCCGCATTCCCGCCGCTGGCGATCATTTTCATTGGCAGGAGGCGCGCTTCGAGGTGGTCGATATGGATGGCCGCCGGGTCGATAAGGTTCTGGTCTATCCGCCCGGCGCCCATCAACCCGAACTCGATTTGCGGGGTTGAGATGGGCGGTTCGGCGGAAGATCGCCTCGCGGCGCTGGAACAAACGGTCGCGCGGTTGGGCGCTTTCGACCAGGTGGCGACCGTTGCCTTGCGGCAAACGACCGATCAATTGAAGGCGCTGGCCGGCTCGGTCGCTGCGCTCGATCGCGAAATGGCGGCGCGTCGCGCGGTCGAGCTTCTGGCGCGTGCCTCGCGTTTTTATCCGAAAGAGCGGCGGGTGGTTTTCGTCGGCCGCAGTTATTTCGGCGATAATATCAAATATGCTTATCTCGCGTTTCAGGACTATGCGCACATACACGGCATCGCCTGCCATTACCTGACCGACGATGAACGGCAAATCGCCATGCTGAAGGAGACCGGCTTGCCTTATATGTCTGCCACGCCAGCGGAATGGACGGCGGACGATGCGCGCGCCTTGCTGGCGACCGCCGTGATGGTGCTGGGCGACAATTTTCATATGTATAGTTTTCAAAACCCGCGCGCCTTCGGCATGTTGCAGGGGGCAAAGACCGCCCAGCTTTGGCACGGCATCCCGATCAAGCAAATCGGCCTCGGCTATGTCATGCGCGGCGATGGCGTGATGATGGAGGAATTGCTGGCTTCCTCGGGGCCGTTCGATGTGCTGGCCGCGCCCGGTGCGGCGATGGAATCCGATTGGCGACGGCATTTTGCCTTCCGCGATTTTGCGCCTATCGGCTATCCGCGCACCGATGTTTTTTTCCGCGAGCCATCGCCGTACGATCTGTTGAATGTCGATCTTCAGGTTTGCGAGCTTTTGCGCGCGGCGCGGGGCGAAGGAAAAACCACCATCCTTTACGCGCCGACCTATCGTGACGATGCCGGCCATGACTGGTTTGCCGAAACCGGTGTCCCGGCTCTGGCCGCTTATTGCGCCGCGCAGGGCTATGTTTTCGCGATCAATCTGCACCCCTACGAGGCGGGACGGATTGCCGATTTGCGTGCGCGCCATCCGGATATTCTTTTCGCCGAGCCGGGCACCGATGTATATCCGGTTGTCAAACAGGCCGATATTTTGCTTACCGATTATTCGTCCCTGATGTTCGATTTCCTGCTGCTCGACCGGCCGGTGGTTTTTTATCGCGCTGGCGATTGCATCGCCGCGCGGCGCGGCTTGGTCGAAGGCCGCACCGCCATGGCTCCGGGCGCAGTAGCGGCGACGATGGAGGATGTGCAAAAAGCTCTGGATGAATCCGCATCCTACGCGCGCGATCCGGCGCGCGATCCATTCCGCGCCGCGCGGCAAAAACTGTGTGCCGAACTTTACGATCGTCACGACGGCGATGCCGGGCAACGTTTGTGCGCGGCCATCGACGCACTTTTGGTAGCCGATCGGGGTTGCGGAAGCGCCGCGCCTTTGCCATAACGTCCCTTCTCCCGATACGCGGATTGGCGGATGGATCTTTTCGAGCAAGTAGGCGTGTTTTATCGCGGGTTGGTTCTGGGCCTGATGATCGCGGCGCCGGTCGGGCCTATCGGCCTTCTGTGCATGCGCCGCAGCATTCATAAGGGGCTCGTGATCGGCTTGGCCACGGGACTCGGCGCGGCGGTCGCCGACACCATTTTCGGCGCGGCCGCCGCTTTCTCGGTCGCGGCGATTCTCGAATTCTTGCGTCATTACGACCGGCCCATCGAATTGCTCGGCGGCGCGTTCCTGCTGCTGGTCGCGTGGCACACCTGGCACGATCCGCCGCGCCAGCCCAAGCGCGAAGCCAGCGTATCGGGCGCCGTGACCGCCTTCGTCGGCGGCTTCGTCATCACCATGACCAACCCGGTGACGATCTTCGCGATCCTCGCGGTAGTGGCGACCTTCGGCGATTTGCACAGCGGCCACGACGCCCTGATTTTGGTCGCCGGCATCTTCGCCGGCTCGACCCTGTGGTGGGTCATGCTGTCGGGCGGGGTGTCTCTTTTGCGCGGGCATTTCACCGAAAGCCGGGTGATGTTGATCAACCGCGCTACCGGCGTGGCGCTGGCGGTCATTGCCCTGTGGGCGG
>DATKSH010000245.1:0-7906 GCA_035531735.1 Alphaproteobacteria bacterium | reverse complement strand
GCGCGATGTTGCGGCCCTCGCCGGGTAAAACCTCCTTCTTCGCCCACCAATCCGCGATGCGCGCGGCGATGCGCGCCGCCAATTCGGCCTCCGGATCGCGCGCCGCTTCATAGCCGAGCGGCAAGCCCCACGCCTCGTCCGCCGCCGCTTCGTCCGCCGCCGCGATCAAGGGCCACACCTCGACCCGCCCGATCTTCCCGCGATGGTGCGCGGCATGCGCCGTCGGCTCCAACGCAACGCCCGCCCGCGCGCGCGGATCGGCGAAAACGGCATCGACCGCGCGCAAAATCGCCGGCGCCGAGCGGAACGAAATATGCAGCGGCACGTCGCGATAAAGCTTGCCGGCCTCGGCGATGCGCCGCGCGAACAATTCCTTCATGGCGGCGAAGGCGGCCGGGTCGGCGTGCTGGAAGCTGAAGATCGATTGCTTTTCGTCGCCGACCGCGAACAAGGTGCGGTTGACGCCCTCGCGCGCACTGGATCCCGCGAAAAATTCCTCGGCCAGCGCGGCAATAATGCCCCATTGCGCGCGGCTGGTGTCCTGCGCCTCGTCCACGAGAATATGATCGAGCCCGCCGTCGAGCTTGTACAATACCCAAGGTGCTATGCCCTCGCGCCGCAAAAGCCGCGAAGCGCGGCTCACCAAATCGTCGTAATCCAGCAACGCCTGCGCCGCCTTGCGCGCCTCGTAACGCACGATCCATTCTTCGCCCAGCGTCAAAATCGCCGCCGTGCCTTCGGCCATGCGCGCGGCCTCGATGCGTTCGCGGACGGCGAGAATCCGCGCCGCCTCGCCGCGCATTACATCGTCAAGGCCGGGATATTTTTTCAGCATTTCCTTATTGGCGAATTGCGCGCGCGCCGCGCCTTCGGCGGTGAGGAAAAACCCGCAATAACGGTCGAACGCGGCCGCCCGCTCGTCGGCCGGTAATTCCAGCCAATCGAGCAAATCCCTGCCGCGCGCGGCGAAGCTCTTGCTGCCCTCGCCCAGCCTTTGCGCCGCTTCACGTAATTCCACTTCCGGAAAAACGCTTCCATCGACCGCCGCGCGGCACAAATTCTCCTCGCTATCCTCCGGCCCCAGTCCAAGCCGCGCGTGCAACGCCGCGATCACCGCCGCGAGGGAACCGGTTTCGGCAACCGCGTCCTGCAACCGTGTGCGGTCGGAAAGAACATCGCCCATGATCCCGGCAAATCCATGTTCGCCCAGCGTACCGGTTAAATGCCGCAACGCGCGGCCTATGTCGCTATCGGGCATCCGCGCGGCATCGCGCAAAATTCCGGCGCGCACCTCTTCCTGCAACGCGCGCGCGTCGTCCTCCTCGATCACCGAAAAATGCGGCGGCAAACCGGCTTCGATGGGAAAGCGCCGCAAGATTTCCTGGCAAAAAGCATGGATGGTGCGAATCCGCATGCCGCCGGGACAGGCCAAGAGGCGCGCAAACAAGCGCCGCGCCTCGGTCAATTGCTTTTCTTCCGGCGCGCGGCCTTGCAAATCGTCGAGGCTGGCGCGCAGTTCGCCGTCGGAGCAAATCGCCCAGTAACTCAATCCCTGCGTGACGCGGATCGCCATTTCGGCGGCGGCCGCGCGCGTAAACGTAAGGCACAGGATGCGTTGCGGCGCGACGCCGGCCAGCAGAAGGCGCATCACCCGCTTGGTCAAAATCGTGGTCTTGCCGGAACCGGCCGACGCGCCGACCCACACCGAATAATCCGGGTCCGACGCCCGCCGTTGCAAAACATTGGGATCGGCCTCGACCGCGACCGGCTTGCGCAGCGTCGCCTCGCTCATGCCGCCTCTCCATTCGTGCGGCCCCATTCGGCATAGCGCGCCAGATGCGCGTAATCGTCATAACGCGGCGCGGCAACCGGCTTGGGCGCGGCGAGATAAGGCATCGCCGAATCGGCGAAAGCGGCAATCAAACGTTCCAACCCGGCACGCGCCGCTTGCGCCATATCCGCCGCATCGCCCTTGAGCGGTTTTATCTCGCCTTCATCGGTCAACCGCCAGTAAGCCAGCGCCGCAACCGCCGCCGCCGGCAAACCCTCGAACCCGCCCGCTTTCGCTATCGCCGCCAGCAACGGCAATTGCGGTTCATAGCCGGCTTCGAGTTCCCATTGCTTCGGCACGCCGCCGGTCTTGTAATCGATGATCTCCAAAGTCCCGTCGGCAAGGCGGTCGATCCGATCCGCCCGCCCGCGCAAAGTAAAGACAAAGGAATTCCTCCCCCCTTGCGGGGGAGGAAGCGAAAGCCCGGACTTAGTTCCGCCCTTTGGCGGAACTAAGTCCTTGGCTTTCGCAGGTGGGGGGGTAAATTCCAATATCATTTCCCCCTTCGCCTCGACCTGCACAACCTCAATCCCATTCGCCCGCCGCTCGCGCTCATGCGCGACGAACCACGCGGCAAGGCGCTCGAAACGCGGTCGCCAGAACGCCTCGACCACGGCACCCTCATAACCGGCAAACACCGCGCGCCCGATCGCCAGCAATTCCTGCACAGCATGCGGCGGCAACGCGCCGGGATAACGACGCAAAAATTGCTCCAAGGCGCGATGAACGATAATGCCGCGCTCGGCAGCGCCCGCTTCGGCATCGAGCGGTCCCAGCTTTTCCAGTTTCAGGATATGCCGCGCATAGATCGCATAAGGATTGCGCCGCCAGAGGCCAACTTCCGTCACGCGCAGGGAATTGGGCCGCGCGGCAAGCGGCGGGCATGGCGCAGGCGGCCTGCATGCTTCGACCCGCGCCGGCTCATCCAGCATCCGCGCCCATTGCCGCCACGGCATAGCCGGCGCCAGCGCATCATCATAACCAAGCGCCCGCAACACGGTTTCCAGTTGCGACAAAAACCGCGACGGCACGGCGGGCGCATGACCCATGCGCCGCGCCCGCGTCAGCAATACTTCCGGCGCGGCCGCCAGTTGCACGAAATCATGCGCCGCGAGGCCGATACGCCGCTCCGGCAACGGCAAGCCGAATTCGCGTTTCATCGGCCGCGACATCCACGGATCGATGGGCGCTTCCGGCGGCCACACGCCTTCATTAAGCCCGCCTAAAATCACCAGATCGGGCCTTATCAAACGCGCTTCGAGCAAGCCCAATATGGCAAGGCGCGGATGCTGGCCGCGCTTGGCCCTGACCGTCACCGCGCGCAACAAGGCGGCAAACAAATCGGCATATTCCGCGCCGCTCAAAAGCGCGAAATCGCGCGCCGCTTCGCGCAATTGATCGCAAAATGCCGCCGCCGCTTCGCCGTCGGCCTCGCGCCACAAGCGCGCCGCCCCTTTTTCCGTATCCGACGCGGCAAGGTTTTCCGCCAGCGCCAGATGCGCCGCCAGCCATTCCCCCAACGGTTTTTTCTTATGCCAATCCGCGCGCAAGGGCGCGAACATGCGTTCGAATTGCGCCAGCCATGCGGCGATAGCGCCCTGTTCCTTATCCGGTTCGCGCGCGCGCCAGATTTTCACCTCCGCCTCGCGCGCCTTTGCCCGGCACAAGGCCGGCTCAAGCCCGCAAGCGGCAATCGGATGCTTGAGCAAACTCAAAACATCGACCGCGCCGGCCTCAGGCCGCGCAACATCGAGGGCCGCCAAAAGAAACCCGCCGGCCGGCAAAGTCGCCAGTGAAGCGCCGGCCGAATCGTCGATCTCGATATGCCAACGGCGCAGTTGCGCCGCGACCCGCGCGGCAAGGTCGCGGTCGGGCGTGACGAGGGCCGCCGTCTTGCCCGCCTGTTCCAGCGCCGCGCGCAGGCAAAAGGCGATGACGGATGCTTCTTCCTGCGCGTTCTCGCACACCACGCACGACAATCCGTCCACCGCCGCGCGCGGAATTTCCTTCCCGCTCAGCGCGCGCCACGCCTCGGTCGCCTCCGCCGGGCGCATCGCCTTCTGCAAAAGCCGGGCGCGCGCTTTCCTCTCCCCTTGAGGGAGAGGAAGCGAAAACCTGGGTTTAGTTTCGCCTTCAGGCGGAACGAAACCCTTGGTTTTCGCAGGTGAGGGGGTCGTATAACTTGACGTCCAATCCCGCACGTCCCTCCTCTCGACCCCAAACTTTTCCAGCAATTCCTTCATCCCAAACTGCGGGTGCGCCTCCTCGATCTTCTGCCACGCCTCCTCGTCCAGTTCCGTATCGAGCCCCGGCAGCACCACGGCGCCATCCGGCAAGCCGGCGATGACATCGAGCAAATCGGCAGTGGCCGGGATCGAGCCGGTCGAACCGGCGGCGATCACGGGATGCGCCGGCGGATGCTTGCGCCATAACGCGGCCTGCCGTTCCAGCAACAGGTTGCGCCGCGCGGCGGGATCGAGCCCGCCTTCTTCCTTAAGCATTTCCGGCCAATGCGCGGTTAAAATCGTCAGGAACCGCAAGGTTTCCTGCCAGTGCCGGGCATATTGCGCCGGCGCCAGTTGTTCGAGCCCGGCAAGGTCGCGCCGCGCGGTCTGCGCCTCGTCGAGAAACGCGCCGAGCGCTTCGGCCAGTTGCGCGGCCTGGTCGAGCGGCATCTCCTTGTCGCGCGCCGCGATCAGGCGCGCCAAAAGAAGCCGCCTTCTTAAAGGCGCGACGGCCGGCGGCACATCGGGGTCGAGATCCTCGCCGCCGAAATAAAATTCGTCCTCGTCGGGATCGCCGAGCGCCCGCATGCGTGGCAAGATCGTCGCCTTGCCGCCGGCGGCGCGCAAAAACGCGGCGCGCAAATAAAGCGCCGCGCGCCGCGTCGGCAGCAACACTTCCATCGCGCCGAGCCGGAGCGGATCGCCGCCCGCCCGCGCCCACAAACCCTCCGCCAGCCGCTCCAAAAACGGCTCCTCCGGCGGGATGGTGAAGATGTGTTTCGGTGTGGCGATCATGAGACACCCGGTTTTATGGCCCGAACTCGATTAAAAGGGCCGTCATTCCGGACAAAAATGATTTTCTTCAGAAAATCGTTTTTGATCCGGAATCCGATTTGTTTGTATCCAAAAAACAAATCGGATTCCGCATCTCGGCCTTGGCCCTTTTGGGGCCAAGCCCTCGTGCGGAATGACGACACCCTATTACGAATATTTTCGGAAACAATTCAAAGTCTCCACCCCTCCCCGCTCTCAATCAACCGGTTGGCCTCGGCCAAATCCGCCGGCGTACCGACGTGATAGGCGCCGCCGTCATGTTCGATGCCGTAAAGCCGGCCCGCCGCCTCGGCCGCGTCCCAAACCCGGTTGTTGGAAAACACCAGCTCCGGCACGGCTTGGTATAAGTCCGGCTTAACGATCTGCGCCGCCAGCATCACCTGCAACAGCACCGCTTCATCGCGCCGATGCGCGCGCCCGTCCGGCGCCAAAGCAAAATCGCCCTTCACGAAACCGCGCGCCTTTTCGCGCGTCATCAGCAACAGCAAGACATCCATCTTGCCCGCGTCCCAGAAATCCGCCATGCGCCGCAAGGCCGGAACCGCGCCCTCCGTCCACGGCAAATCGGCGTTGAGCGCGAAAAACGGTTTGTCGAAATGGGAAAGCGCGTGCTTGATCCCGCCGCCGGTATCGAGCAATTGATCTTCGCGCGAAATAATAATCTCGATGTCGCGCCGCGCCGCGCCATGCGCCTCGATTTGCCCGGCCAGGTAAAACGCATTGACCACCGCACGTTTGACGCCGGCCGCGGCCACTTTATCGAGCGCCCAATCCAGCATCGCGCGGCCGCCGACCTTCAACAAAGGCTTGGGCGTTCCGAGCGACAAGGGCCGCATGCGCCGCCCTTCGCCGGCGGCAAGGATCATGGCGCTGTCGCACATGCCCTTCACGTGCCGGTGTCCCGCAACGGCGTATCGAACCGCTGCATCCACAGGCGCACCGGCCGAAGCGCCTCGTCCTGCAACAACCCTTCCAGATAGAGGCGCACGCGGGTGAGATAACCGGCCTTCGCGCCGCCGCCGTTCTTTGCGACCCAGTTCGCGACGATGCCGAGAATGCGCGTATGGCGCTGGGCCGCAAGGATCAGGCACGCGCGGCGTAAATCGCTTTTGGAAAGCGGCGCGGGAATTTGCGCATGGTAATAATCGATCATCTCGTCGAGCATGCTTGCGCCACGATCGCGCCGCACCATCTCGCAAAGCGAGGCCAGGTCGTAAGGTGCCGGGCCGAGGCCGGCATCCTGGAAATCGAGCAGGCCCGGCACACCGCCGCTCAAAAGCATCATATTATCCGGCATGAAATCGCGCAGCATCAGGCTTTGCGGCCATCCCTCGACGCCTTTCAAAACCTCTTTCCACGCCGCGCGGAAGCCTTCGCTTTCCTCGAATGTCGCCGCGCGTTTGCGGGCGAACGGCACATAGACGTCCAAAAACAACTCGGCCTGCGCCGCGAACAACGCGCCGCTATAAACCGGCAAATCGTATCCCGCCGCCATTTGCGGCGGAAAATCCCGATGCAGGCGAATAAGGACATCGACCGCGCCTCGGTAAAGCGGCGCGGGATCGGCCCCGGCATCGAGCATCTTGCCCATGCAGGCATCGCCGAAATCCTCCATCAGCACGAGGCCGGCGCCGGCATCGGCATCGGCGGCGTATATTTCCGGCGCACGAATCCCAAGCCCGCGCAGCAAGCCGGCCACGGCGACGAAACTTTCCGTATGCTGGTCGGCGTCGGCATCCATCAGCACCGCGCGGCGGCCATCGCCGCGCGTCAACCGTGCGAAACGGCGCGGCGAAAAATCGGCCCGCAGCGCAACCTGTTCCGCCGCCTGCCAGCCGGCATCGGCAAGGAAGCCGGCGATGGCGAGAGCGCGATCCGTCATTGAAAATCCTCCATCCGCCGCGCCCAATCGCCCTGCGGTTCGACCATCACCGAACGCCGGTTTTTATCGTCGAAAGCGAAGCGCAAGGCAAGGCAATCGCGCGGCAGCCGACCGCCGGCGCGCTCCGGCCATTCAGCCAGCACTGCGCCTTCGCCCGGCGCTTCGTCCCAGCCGATTTCATCCAGTTCGCCCGGCGTTTTCAGGCGATAAAGATCGAAATGATAAACCGGGAAAGCCGGCATTTCGTAGACCTGCACCAGCGTAAATGTCGGGCTCGGCACCGCCTCATCCACGCCCAACGCCCGCAGCAAAGCCCGTGCGAACGTGGTCTTGCCGGCACCGAGCGGCCCCGCCAGCGTCGCCACATCGCCCTTCTTCAATAAGGGCGCGATCCGCGCGGCCAGCCTTTCGGTCGCGGCGAGGTCGGGCAATAAAATTTTGCAGCGCGGCATGGCAATCAGCACCGGCGGAATCCCCTCCCCCTTGTGGGGAGGGTTAGGGAGGGGGGCCATCCGCATGCCGGATGTCCGTTCTTGATTCTGAACCGGTATGCCAAGCGTTGCGCCCCCTCCCCTAACCCCTCCCACGAGGGGAGGGGAACCAGAACGCACCGCTTTGTTAATAAAGCTCCATTAAGGCGAGATAATATGAAAAAAGAAAATATCTCACGCCTCCGCCGCCAACGCCCGCGCCGCCTCGGCATCATGCGCCTTGATCGGGACATAGCAGCTAATGCGGGTGCCCCGATCGACGTGGCTCTCGATCTCGATGCGGCCGCCGTGCAACTCAATGAAGCTCTTGACCAGGCTGAGGCCGAGCCCGGCCCCGCCTTGCCGCGCCTGTGCGTTCGCCCGCTCGAACTTGCCGAACACGCGCTCGCGATCTTCCTCGGCAATGCCAATGCCGGTATCGATCACCGCGATGACGACCCACGGCGCCTTGCGCCGCGCCTCAAGGGTGATGCGCCCGCCGGCCGGCGTGTATTTGATCGAATTGCTGATGAGGTTGAACAGCACCTGCTTCATGCGATGCTCGTCAACCTCGAAAGAACCGATGTCGGACGGGCAATCGATCATCACCTCCAGCGATTGTTGCCGCGCCCATTCGGCGGTCATCTGCTTGGCGGCGTTGAGC
>DATKSH010000244.1:0-2029 GCA_035531735.1 Alphaproteobacteria bacterium | reverse complement strand
TTTCGGCGAGGCGGAAGAGATGGCGCGGCGGGCGATTGCCTTTGGCGCACCGAAGGCGCAGGCGCTGAATAGTCTGGGACTGGCGCTCGGTCGGCAGGCGAAATTCGCCGAAGCGGAGAAGACTTTGCGCGAGGCGATGGCGCTTGCGCCCGGCGACGCGCAAATCGCCGCCAATCTCGCCAATCTTTATGTCGATCAATTGCGTTTCGAGGAGACGTGGCCGCTATTCGTCGAAGCGCGCGCGAAAAACGACGCGCCGGCCATCCGGCATCATGAAGGCATGGCGCGATTATTGGCCGGCGATTACCAAACGGGTTGGGAATTGTGCGAGGCACGATTGCAACCGCCGGTTAATTTACGCGTGCAGCCCGCCTGCCCGCGCTGGCGCGGCGAAACTTTGATCGGCAAAAAATTGCTGCTGGTCGCGGAACAGGGACAGGGCGACACGATCCAGTTTTGCCGTTACGGCGGCTTGCTGGCCAAAAGTGGCGCGCAATTGGCATGGGTGATGCAAAAATCCTTGCAGTGTTTGCTGGCCGCCAATCTGCCGGGCATCGTGTTGGCCGATGACGAACCCCTGCCCGAGGCCGATTTCTATCTGCCGCTTTTGTCGTTGCCCTTGGCGCTTGGCCTCTACGCGCCGCAAAACGCACCGCCGGTGCCTTATCTGCGCGCACCGGTGAAATTGGCGTTGCCGGCCGGCGATGGTGAAAGCCGCAAGATCGGATTGGTGTGGAGCGGATCGAAAACGCATGAGCGCGACGCCGAACGCTCGATCCCGCTCGCGCGCTTCGCGCCGCTATGGGAAAAAACCGGCGCAAAACCGGCCGTGTTCTATGCACCTTTCATTGGCGAGGACCTTGAGCAAAGCGCAAATTATCCGGTCGTGCCGCTCGACGATTTCATCGGCGATTTTGCCGATACGGCTTCACTGCTGATGCAGCTCGATTGCCTTGTCACCGTCGATACGGCGGCGGCGCATCTGGCCGGCGCGCTCGGCGTCAAAACCTATTTGCTTTTGCCTTATTGCCCCGATTGGCGTTGGGGAACCAAGGGCGAAGCGACGGCGTGGTACGCAAGTGTGACGCTCCTGCGCCAACCGCAGCCCGGCGATTGGGATGGCGTTATGGCGCGATTGACGGATAGGCTGGCGATATGAAGCTGGGCCACATCATCGTCATCGCCTTGCTGGGCGCGCTTATGGCGCTGGCCGGTTTCGCGGCGGCGAAAAAATCCGGTTTCGACGCCGCGCCCACAGCCGAACAACCGGCCTTCGCGCACGTGATGGAAACCCACATGCTGCATTGCGTGCAAAGCGCGGCGCCGCCGGCGCCGGCGCTCGATCCCTATCGCGACATGCGCAGTGCGGTCGCTTACGACATCATGCAACGGGTCGGCGCCATCCTCGGCCTCAAGATTATATGGAACGACGATATTCCGTTGGCCGGCGCGGCCGCCTATCTCAAGGAGGGCCGCGGCGATGTTTTATGTTCACTGATCCGGCCACTGGGACCGCGCGCGGCGGCGTTCGATTATTTGCGGCCGGTCGATTATATCCCGGTCGCGGCCTACGCGCGCGCCGACGATGCGCGTTTCGACGGCGATTTGGGGCACATTAACCATGCCGCCGTGACGATTGCCGTGATCGACGGCAGGGAAAGCAAGGCGATTGCCGACGCGGATTTTCCCAACGCCACGCAATATGTGGTGACGGGGCAGGCCGACGGGCTGCATATGCTTTTGGCGGTGACGACCAAAAAAGCCGACGTCGCTTTCGCGGATTCCTTCACCGCCGGCGATTTCATCAAGGACAATCCCGGCACGCTAAAGCCGGTCGCCGGTGTTGGGCCGCTGCGCGTTTATGGCGAGAGTTTCGCGGTCGCGCCGGGCGAAAGCCGGCTGCGCGACATGCTGAACGTCGCGCTCGATCAGTTAGAGCAAAACGGCTTCATCCGCGCGACGCTCGACAAATATTTCGCCGCGCATAAGGGGGAGTATTTTTATGCGGCGAAGGAGTGGGAATAGAATA
>DATKSH010000243.1:0-2441 GCA_035531735.1 Alphaproteobacteria bacterium | reverse complement strand
CGCGAGACTCCAGATGACGGCACTTTCCGATCCGTTGGTACGCCCGCCGACCTTCAATTGCAAGCTGCGGCGCGGGATGCCGGCGCCGCAATAAACGCTGGTCTCGATTCCGAGATCGCCGCCTTCGATTCGCAAGCGCCAACCGGTGCCCGATGGTGTTCTTAACAACGCCGCCCGGCCGCTATGGACCAGCGACACCTGCACATCGGGATGCACATGCCAACGTACCGTGAAATCGCAATCCTTGGCGCCGGGTGCCAAGGCCAAAGCATCGCGTCCGCGCACTTCATCACCGTCGGCGGTGAGGATCAAGGTGCGGTGATGCAGCACGCCAAAACGGTGGCGATAGCCGTCATGCATCATCTCGACGCAATGCGCGCCGTCCTGCTCGTAACGCTGCGCCGTGACGCGCACCGCGCTTTCGATGCGACCCGACGGCAAAATCTCGCAAATATTAGTGTCGGCGACCGTCAGCGTCGAATGCGCAGCGGTGGCGCCCAAAGCGCGGCGCCATCCGGCATCCGGCCGTCCTAGTGCGCCGCAATTGACGATAAGGCGTTCGCGTCCTTGCCCGAATTCGAAGCTCATCAGGCCGGCATGGGCGGTGTCGCTGTAATCGCGCGGCGGCGGCGGGCCGCAATCGGCGATCAAGAGGCTGCGCCCGGCGGTGAGACGTTCGTAGCCGGTTTCCGGCAAGCGGCGCAGGGCGCGGTTGCGGACACCGGCGCGGCCCAAGATCGCCTCGATCATCACCGGCGTTTCCTCGGTGCCGCCGTGGAAGAGGGCCAAGCCGCCGTCGCCATGGCGATAAAAACGCAAGGCCGGAACCAGCGCGGCGATGGCGGCCGGCAATTCGCCCGGCGCTTCGATCGCGGCTTCGCGCAGGACGTCGCGAATATCGACCAGATGCCGCAGCACCGAAAGATGCGCGGACGGATTGCGTGCGACATGGCCGCCGTCGTTGCAGATTTCTGCCCGCAACTGGCGCGCCAGCAAATCGCAGGCAAGGCTCAGCGCGCGGTCGCCGTCGGGAAAATTGAGACTGCCCAAAATCAGGCCCTTGATTGCTTCAAGCCCTTCCGCGCCAGTCAGGGTCGGCGGCAAAGTGCGGGCGAGATGCTTCCACTGGCGCGCGAGGCTGGCGGCGAGAGCGGCGATGAATTCCGGCGGCGCGGCCGGCGCGTAGAATTCGTAAAAGCCGACCCAGCCGGCGAGGCGCTCGCCCAAAATCGCCGGCGCCCATTCGCTTTCGTGCCAATCGTCGTAATCCGTGAGCCACGCGCCGATTACGCGCAGGGCCAATTGGCGAGCGGCGTCGGTGCCGACCGCGCGCAGGCATCGGAGGATCGCGGCGGTGCCGCGCGGCAGGGCCGGATCGCCGAACAGGGATCGTTGATCGGCCAGCATCGCGCGGCCGGCCTCGGCATCGCCGGGCCACGGGTCGGGCGGCGCGAAGCGCAGGGCAACCGGCATCTCCCCGGTTTCGAGAATGCGGCGATATATCGGATTGCCGTAAGCGGCGGTCTGCACGCCGCGCTTGACGCGCTTGATGATTTTGGTGGCCGAGCCCATCCGCGCCTACCCGCGCAGCGCCTTGAGATTGGCGGCGTACTGCGCCGCGCCGCCCTTGAACGAGGCGGTGCCGGCGACCAGCACATCGGCGCCGGCCTTGACCACGTCTTTTGCAGTCCTCGCATCGATGCCGCCATCGACTTCGAGGTCGATCGCGCGGCCGATGCTGTTGATCATCTCGCGCAGGGCGCGGATCTTGTCGAGCTGCGAGGCGATGAATTGCTGGCCGCCGAAGCCGGGATTGACCGTCATGACGAGGGCGAGGCTGATGTCGCCCAGAACGGGTTCAATGCGGCTCAAAGGGGTCGCCGGATTGAGCGCGACGCCGGCCTTCTTGCCTTGCGCCTTGATCAGTTGAATGGTGCGATGCAGGTGCGGGCCGGCTTCCGGATGCACGGTGATGATGTCGGCGCCGGCCTCGGCAAAATCTTTTATGTAGGGATCGACGGGTGCGATCATCAGATGCACGTCGAATGGTTTTTTGCTGAAAGGGCGCAATGCCTTGATGATGGCGGGGCCAATCGTGAGATTGGGCACGAAATGCCCGTCCATCACATCGACATGGATGTAATCGGCGCCGGCCAGATCGATCGCCCGCACCTCCTCGCCCAATTTCGCGAAATCGGCGGAGAGAATGGAAGGGGCGAGGCGGATCGGTTGCTGCATAATGCCTTTTTATATCAAGAGACGGCGCGGCGAGTCGAGGCTTTGCACCTTTAGGGCGTTGTTGTAGAATGACAAATATGAATAATTCGCAAACCGGCCCGCGCGGCGTTAAGCCTTCGTCGTTACCTTCGGCCGCATCCGAAACGAAGGGCCAAAGCACGCCGCCGCGCGAAATCGGCGGCCCCAAAGGGTTGGAACCGACG
>DATKSH010000242.1:0-4354 GCA_035531735.1 Alphaproteobacteria bacterium | reverse complement strand
CACCTCGCCGACCGTCTTGCGCGGCACGATGATGCCGGGCAATCCCTTGGCGCCCGATGGCGCCGGCATTTCCACGCGCGCCAGCCTATGCCCATCCGTCGCCACCGCGCGCAGCACGTCGACGTTCCTGGCTTTCGCGGTGTGGAGGTAAATGCCGTTGAGGTAATAGCGGGTTTCCTCGGTCGAGATGGCAAACCTTGTCCGATCGATCAGCATGCGCAGATCGGCGACCGACAGGGTAAACTTATGCTTGAGGTCGCCCTCCGGCATCTTGGGAAAATCCTCGACCGGCAGGCAGCCGAGCTTGAAATTCGAACGGCCGGCCGAGAGCGTCAGTTGATTGGCCCCCGCCGCGTTCACTTCGACCTGCGCGCCGTCCGGCAATTTGCGCACGATTTCATAAAGCGTATGCGCCGGCGCCGTCACAGCGCCCGGCTTGCCGGCCTGGCCCGGCACGGTCTCGTTGACCTCGATCTCCATGTCGGTGGCGGCGAACGAGATGTCCTGCCCCGCCGCGCGGATCAGCACGTTGGCGAGGATCGGAATGGTGTTGCGGCGCTCGACCACGCTTTGCACATGGCCGAGCGTTTTCAGAAGGGCGGCGCGTTCGAGGGTGAATTTCATGTCTGGCCGGCGGTCCTTGCGGGCGCGAAAGAATCAGGCGCTTTCAAGGAGATAGCAGAGAACCGCGCCGCCCGCAATTGGCCTTCTTTCGGCCTTTAATCGGGGCTTGGCGGCGAACGCGGGGGCGCGGCGATCAGCTCTGCAACAGCCGCCGCAGCAATTCCACGTCTTCGCTGAAGGCGGGATCGTAGGCGGAAAGCTCCTCGATCTTCTTGACCGCGTGGATCACGGTGGTGTGGTCGCGGCCGCCGAATTTGCGGCCGATTTCCGGTAACGAGCGCGGCGTGAGTTGCTTGGCGAGATACATCGCCACCTGCCGCGGGCGCGCCACCTGCCGCGCGCGCCGCGCGCTATACATATCGGCGAGACGGATGTTGTAATGCGCGGCGACTTTCTTCTGGATCTCGTCGATGGTGACGCGGCGTTCCGAGGCGCGCAAGAGATCGGCGAGAACCTCCTGCGTCATCTCCGGTGTGATGGCGCGGCCGACCAATTGCGCGTGGGCGGCGAGGCGGTTGAGCGCCCCTTCCAACTCGCGCACGTTGCTGGCGATCTTGTGGGCGAGGAATTCCAGCACCTTGTCGGCCACCGCGACGCCGAGCTTTTCGGCCTTGGCGTGCAGGATGCCGAGCCTTAGTTCGTAAGTCGCGGGATGGAGATCGGCCACGAGGCCCCAGCCGAGCCGCGAGCGCAGGCGTTCTTCCACGCGGTCGAGGTCTTGCGGCGATTTGTCGGCCGAGATCACCACTTGCCGGTTGCGATCGACGAGGGCGTTGAAGGTATGGAAAAATTCCTCCTGCGTCGTGTCCTTGCCGCCGATAAACTGCACGTCGTCGATCATCAGCACGTCGACCGAGCGGAAATTGTCCTTGAAGGTGACGGTGTCCTTGAAGCGCAACGCGCGCACGAACTGATACATGAATTTTTCCGCCGACATATAGATCACGCGGCGCTGCGGAAAATTCTTGCGGATGTGCCAGGCGATGGCGTGCATCAAATGGGTCTTGCCGAGCCCGACGCCGCCATAGAGGAATAGCGGATTGAAGGTCGGCGTTTCGGTGTCGGCGACGCGGCGCGCGGCGGCGTAGGCCAATTCGTTGGGCTTGCCGACCACGAAATTATCGAAGGTGAAGCGCGGGTCGAGATCGCCGACATCGCAGGCCGGGCCGGCGGCAAGGACGGCGGAGATCGCCGGCATGGCGGCCGGCGCGGCCGCGCCGAAGGTGACGGCATCGCCGGCTTTTTTCGCCAGCGGCGCGGCGACCTCGAAGGCGACCGCGCCGGGACCGGCGGCCTGTTGCCACAACGCGCGGATCGCGTCGGCGTAATGGGTTTCGACCCAGTCGCGCATGAAGCGGGTCGGCAGCGCCAAAACCAGCGTCATGTGGCCGTTTTCGGCCTGCGTGACGGTGCCGGCGATCGGTTCCAGCCAGCGGCGGAACGCGGTTTCGCCGAAGCGCGCGCGCAACCGTGCGCGCAGCCCGGTCCATGCCGCCGCGCCGTCGTGCGCGGCCGACGCGGGAGCGGCGGAAGCGGTTTCGGCAAGGCGTTCGATCGTCGCGGTCGGCATCGGTATGTCCTCTTCTCGGAAGTCGTTTCGTTTAATGAAGGTCTCGATCTGCGCGATAGGTCGAACGTAACGGAACCGCGCGGCGGGCATATCCCGCCGCGCCGCGGCTATAGGAATCAGGAACTGGCAGGGGAAAGGACGATGCGGAACTTCGCGCCAACAAGACCGGGAAATATACGCTTGCCGAAAAGCATGATCTTATCCATCGCTCGCAAGGCATCGCCAAAGGAAGCGGCGACCATAAGACTAATGGATCGTTTTTGGCAAGGGGCCGAAGGGTGAACGGCGCAAAAAGAAAAATTCGTGCGCGCCGCGCGGAAAAATTTTTCGCGAACCGAAAAAGCGCGGCGCAAAAAAATTGTCGTGAACTTTCAGTGTCCGCGCGCCGTCCCTTGACGGCGTGCTTTAAGCGCCGCGTTCAAGCGCCGCTTTTACTTGGCGGATTTGATCGCCTTGACGCGCTTGGTAAGGCGCGAGGTTTTGCGCGAAGCGGTTTTCCGGTGCAGCATGCCGCGCCCGGCCCCGCGCGCGAGCGCGGCTTCGACCTTGCGCATCGCTTCCACGGCGCCCTTGGCGTCCTTGGATGCTATCGCGCGTTCGACCGCGACGGTGAGGGTATGGATGGTGGAGCGCCGCGCGCGATTTATAGTGTTACGCTTTTTGGCTTGCCGTGCACGCTTGATGGCCGATTTATGGACGGGCATGGGAAACGATCCGTTATATAGGGGCCGGGGATTTTTCCGACCGGCAAGGGCGCGACTCATACGCGTTCATGGCGGGACGGTCAAGGGAGTTGGCGTGCGGCCATTCGCGTTCGCATAAGAGGCGGCAGGAGAGCCGTTGTGTCCCGGCCTCCGGGTTTGGTAAGCGGCGCCGTTAACCGAAAATTTTTTGCCTTATGTGCCGGCACGTCCATTATTCGGTCGCAACCAAAAGTTGCCCATCGACGGCCCGGCGACGATTTTTACCGCCAAACGGCAAGAAACTGACTCTTATTATTTACAAAACCGCATGCGGGCTGATATAGGGGGCCCAGCGTCCGACGCATGCCTTGTGACTGTTTATGAAATGGCGGCATCGATGAAACTGATCGCGGGCAACAGCAACCGCCCCCTGGCCGAGGCCATCGCCCAGAATCTCGGCTTGCCGCTGGCGCAGGCCAGCATCCGCCATTTTGCCGATATGGAAGTATTCGTCGAGGTGCTGGAGAACGTGCGCGGCGAGGACGTGTTCGTGATCCAGCCGACTTCGTTCCCCGCCAACGACAGCCTGATGGAACTGCTCATCACCGTCGACACGCTGAAGCGTGCTTCGGCCCGTCGCATCACCGCCGTGGTGCCCTATTACGGCTATGCAAGGCAGGACCGAAAGACCGGGCCGCGCACGCCGATCACCGCCAAGCTGGTGGCCAATCTGGTTGCGGTTGCCGGCACCAACCGGGTTTTGACACTCGATTTGCATGCCGGGCAAATTCAGGGCTTTTTCGACATCCCGGTCGATAATCTTTACGTGGCGCCCGTTTTCGTGCGCCATATCCGCGACAAGCTGGCCGTTCACGGCGCGCTGCCGGCGGGCCTTACCATCATTTCGCCGGATGTCGGTGGCGTGGTGCGCGCGCGCGCCTTGGCGAAAAGGCTGGGGGCCGAGCTTGCCATCATCGACAAACGCCGCGAGCGCGCCGGCGAATCCGAGGTCATGAATATCATCGGCGAGGTGACAGGGCGGCCCTGCATCCTGGTCGACGACATTGTCGACAGCGCCGGCACGCTGTGCAACGCGGCATCCGCGCTGATGAGGGAAGGCGCGACCTCGGTCGAGGCCTATGTCACCCACGGCGTGTTTTCGGGCGAGGCGGTCGCGCGCATCGAGGCTTCACCCCTGGAAGCCTTGGTCGTCACGGATTCGATCGCCGCCACGCCGGCGGTAGCATCTTCGAAAAAGATCAAGCCGCTCAGTATCGCCCCCCTGATGGCCGAGGCCATCGTCCGCATCAGCCAGGAACGGTCGGTGTCGAGTTTGTTTGGATAACAGAGGGCAGGTATCAGGCATCAGATTAACCAAACTTAGCGTTTGCGTTCTGATCCCTGATCCCTGTATTCTGCCCTCCGACCGGCACCCCTGGAGGCCGGTTTTTTCAACAACGGAGAGTGCCATGACGCA
>DATKSH010000241.1:0-2625 GCA_035531735.1 Alphaproteobacteria bacterium | reverse complement strand
TGGCCAAGCGTCTTGGCGAGCGGGGGATAACCAGCCTCGTCGCCGGCGCCCGGCAGGACGGCAATACGACCGCCAAGGTTGTGTCTTTGGCGACCCCGCATGCCATCGATTTTGCCGGCCATACCGATCTTTTCGAGCTCGCCGCCGTCATGCGCCGCGCCCTTTGCGTGATCGGCAACGATACCGGGCCCATGCATATGGCGGCCGCGCTCGGCGCGCCGACCTTGGCCCTTTTGTCGGGCCATACCGATCCCGCCTGGTCGGCGCCCAAGCCGCCGCGCGGCGCGTGGCGACAGGCTGAGCCTTTGTCCGCCCTCGATCCCGCGCAAGTTTTGCTTGCGCTCGACGGCCTGCTTGATACAAACGCGGAGAGCATGGAAACGCCGGACAGGAACCGCGCATGAAAAAAAAGGACCCGACGCTCGAGCAAATCGCCGAATTGATGGAGGAGCTCGACGCCTACCAGCACCGCACCGTCGTCATCAAAATCGGCGGCAATTCGATCGCCGAGGACGAGCATTTCCTCATCAAGATCGCGCAGCAGGTAAAATTCCTGCGCGCCAACGGCGTGCGCGTGATCCTGATCCACGGCGGCGGCCCGCAGATCGACCACGCCTTGCGCGCGAAGAAAATCGATTTTGCCAAGGCCGCCGACGGCCGCCGCATCACCTCGCCCAAGGCCATGCGCGTCGTCAAAACGGTGATGAACGAGATTAATAAACAAGTGGCGGCCTCGCTGATCGAAGCCGGTTGCCCGAAGGAAAAAATCCTTTGCGCCGCACGCCATCCGCGCATCTTCGTGCAGGGCGAACCACTCGATCCTGCGGATGAGCACAACCGCAGCGGCAAGGCCGCCACCGTCGCCGGCCACGAGCTTAGCCGCGCGCTCGATCAGGGCCGTATCGCGGTGTTGCACTCGATCGGCCTCGGCAAGGACGGCAAGACATTCTACAACATCAACGGCGATGATTACGCCATGGCGGTGGCGATTGCGGTCGAGGCCAAGCGCCTTATCCTCGTCACCAATGTGGCCGGTGTTCTCGACAAGAGGCGTAAGCGCATTCCCGCCATCGACAAGGAAATGGCCGACCAGTTGATCGCCGAGGGCGTCATCACCGGCGGCATGCTGCCGAAGGTCGAAAGCGCTTTATGGGTGGTCAAGCAGGGAGTCGGCGGCGTCGCCATCATCGACGGCTTCAAGCCGTGGGCGATCCTGTCCGAACTCCTGACCCACGAAGGGTTTGGGACGCTGTTCCAGGCGCGGGTTGGCTGATTATTTTCTTTTCTCCACCGCCACGAAATCGCGGGTGGTCGCGCCAGTGTATAATTGACGAGGCCGCCCGATTTTCTGGTCGGTTTCGTGGAACTGCTCCTGCCATTGCGCGACCCAGCCGGCCGTGCGGGCGAGCGCGAACAGCACCGTGAACATGCTCATGGGGAAGCCCATCGCGCGCAGGATGATGCCGGAATAGAAATCGACGTTGGGATAGAGCTTCTTCTGGATGAAATAATCGTCCTGCAGGGCGATGCGCTCCAGTTCCATCGCCGTTTCCAGCAGCGGATCGTTCCTGATGCCGAGTTCGGCCAAAACCTCGTCGCAGGTTTTCTTCATCACCTTGGCGCGCGGATCGTAATTCTTATAGACGCGATGGCCGAAGCCCATCAGGCGGAAGCTGTCGGACTTGTCCTTGGCGCGCTTGATGATTTCCGGAATGTGGTCCTTGCTGCCGATCTGCATCAGCATCTTCAGGACCGCCTCGTTGGCGCCGCCATGCGCCGGGCCCCAAAGGGACGTAATGCCGGCGGCGATGCAGGCGAATGGATTGGCGCCGGACGAACTGGCCAAACGCACGGTCGAGGTCGAGGCGTTCTGCTCGTGGTCGGCATGGAGGATAAAAATCTTGTCCATAGCTTTCGCCAGCACCGGGTTGATCTTGTAAGGCTCGGCCGGCACCGAATAGGTCATGTAGAGGAAGTTTTCGGCGTAGGACAGGCTGTTCTGCGGATACACGAACGGTTGCCCCATCATGTACTTGTAGGTCATCGCCGCCATGGTCGGCATCTTGGCGATCATCCGGTGACAGGCGATTTCGCGCTGCTTGGCGTCGTGAATGTCGGTGCTGTCGTGATAGAAGGCCGACAGCGCGCTGACCACGCCGCACATGACGGCCATCGGATGCGCATCGCGGCGGAAGCCGCTGTAGAAACGGATCAGTTGCTCGTGCACCATCGTGTGATAGGTGATGTGCTTGACCCAGTCCTCCTTCTGCACCTTGTTGGGCAACTCGCCGTATTGCAAAAGATAGGCGACTTCGAGGAAATCGCTCTTCTCGGCCAACTGGTCGATCGGATAGCCGCGATGCAGCAGGACGCCTTTTTCGCCGTCGATGAAGGTGATCTGGGATTCGCAACTGCCGGTCGAAGTGAAGCCGGGGTCGAAGGTGAACATGCCGGATTCGCCGTAAAGCTTGCGGATGTCGATGACGTCCGGCCCCATGGTGCCGCTCACCACCGGCAGTTTCCATGACTTGCCGCTCTGGTCGTCGGTCAGCGTCACGGTCTTGGTGGACGCGGCGAGCGTCGGTTTCTTGGCGGCATCGGTCATGGCGAGTTCCTCGGGCAATG
>DATKSH010000240.1:0-3431 GCA_035531735.1 Alphaproteobacteria bacterium | reverse complement strand
CCAAGGCTCATGGATTTAACTTGCCACAAGCGCGTTCCGGTGCCAAAAAGATCGCCACGATTCGGTGCCACTTTCTTTTAAATCGCGGATAGACGAAGCGCATGTTCTCCAATCTTTTGGGCCTGCTGTCGGCCGACATGGGCATCGACCTCGGCACCGCCAACACGCTGGTTTATGTCAAGGGACGCGGCATCGTCTTGAACGAGCCGTCGGTGGTCGCCATCGCCCACACCAAGGGCAAGCGGCAAGTGCTGGCGGTCGGCGACGAAGCCAAGATGATGCTGGGCCGCACGCCCGGCAACATCCAGGCCATCCGGCCTTTGCGCGACGGCGTGATCGCCGATTTCGAAGTGGCGGAGGAAATGATCAAGCATTTCATCCGCAAGGTTCATAATCGCCGCTCTTTCGCCAATCCGCAAATCATCATCTGCGTGCCGTCGGGCTCGACCGCCGTCGAGCGCCGCGCGATTCAGGAATCGGCCGAAAGCGCCGGCGCGCGCCGCGTGTTCCTGATCGAGGAACCGATGGCGGCGGCTATTGGAGCAGGTTTGCCGGTCACCGAACCGACCGGCTCGATGGTGGTCGATATCGGCGGCGGCACCACCGAAGTCGCGGTGCTGTCGCTCGGCGGCATCGTCTATTCGCGCTCGGTGCGGGTCGGCGGCGACAAGATGGACGAAGCGATCATCAATTACATTCGCCGCTATCATAATCTCCTGATCGGCGAAAGCACCGCCGAACGCATCAAGAAGGAAATCGGCTCCGCCTGCCCGCCGGAAGACGGCGAAGGCCGCGTGGCCGAGATCAAAGGCCGCGATCTGATGAACGGCGTGCCGAAGGAAATCATCATTACGGAACGGCAGGTTGCCGAATCCCTTGCCGAGCCGGTCAGCGCCATTCTGGAGGCAGTTAAGGTCGCGTTGGAGAACACAGCGCCGGAACTGGCCGCCGACATCGTCGATAAGGGCATTGTCCTCACTGGCGGCGGCGCATTGCTGCGAAATCTCGACCTCGTATTGCGCCACGCGACCGGTTTACCCGTGTCCGTGGCCGAGGACCCGCTGTCTTGCGTGGCTTTGGGAACCGGCCGCGCGCTTGAAGAAATGCGCACGCTGAAAAGTTTATTGGTCAGCGGGTATTAAGAAATTGGCCGTTTCCGGCCATTTCGTCGCACGCCCTCCCGCCACAAAATCGCCAAGAAGGGCTTTTAGCATCGCGGCTCCTGAGTTATAAGCAGGGTCCCACCTCAACGCGTCTTAATCCATTCCAAACCGGGAGTCAGTCATGTCTATCGTCGCCTCGCCGTTTCGCACGCTTGCCCTCGCCCTTCTGATCGGCGGCTTCGCCGTCGGCTCCGCCCACGCGGCCCCCACCTCCGGCACCACGCTCACGCACACCGGCCCGGCCATGATGGCCAAGCCGGCCGCCGCGACGCCCACCGCCAAGAGCGACGAAAAAGCGACAACCGGCACCGCATCGTCCGAAGTCACAAGCGACGAAAGCAGCGGCATGCCGAAACGCACCGCCGAGCGAGTCGAGGAACGGATCAAGACCCTCCACGACAAGCTCAACATCACCGCCGCCGAGGAAGACAACTGGAGCGCATTTGCCAGCACCATGCGCAACAACGAGGCCGACATCAGCCGCCTGATCAAGGAGCGTCACAAGAACGCCAAGGACATGACCGCCGTCGAGGACCTGCAATCCTACCAGAAGATCGCGCAGGCCCACGTCGACGGCCTGACCAAGCTGACCTCCGCTTTCGAAACGCTCTACAACAGCATGTCGGCCGAGCAGAAAAAGAACGCCGACGAGGTGTTCGGCCATTTCGAAGGCCACGCGTGGCATCACAAAAAGGGCGAGCATAAGCCCGCCGAGAAGAAAGCACCGTAAACCCCGAATCCGGAGAATAACGATGATGGGCATTGCACCAGTGAAGGGAATCGGCCGCTTCGCGTTCGGTGTGGGATTGGCTCTTATGCTGGTGGCCTTCGCGGCCCCGGCGCGGGCCGACGATCATCATGACCGTGGTCGCGGATATGATCGCGACCATCACGAGGCACGGCATGAGGATTACCGCGACTGGGACCGGCATGAATGGGAAGCGCACCGCTGGCGCGAAGCGCACCCCTACTATCCCGGCGAGGCCGTAATCTATGCGCCACCGGTGATCGTGGCGCCGCCGCCCCCGCCGCCGTCCGGCATCAACCTGATCATCCCGCTCGATTTCCATTAAGGCCGATATAAAATCGGTGGAATGACAATCCGATCCCCGCGCAAGCGGGGATCTTTTTTTGAGATGACGGGATTTTTCGATCCCTCGATGGCGACGACGCCTATGTGGTCGGCGCTTTTCGGCCTTAACCATGAAGTCCGAAGGCCTTGTTCCGGGGATCATCCGCCCGCTATAATGCCTTTTTATAAGGACATTATATGGCTTTACCGCAACCGAAAGTCCAACGCGCGCCCTTGAGCGATGCCGCTCTCCTGGCCTCGGCCCAGCATGTGCTGATCGCCGAAAGCGCCGCCCTGACCGAAATGGCCGGCGCGCTCGGAGCACCCTTCGTCAAGGCGGTGCGGATGCTGGTCGCCTGCAAGGGCCGCGTTGTCGTCAGCGGCATGGGCAAAAGCGGCCACATCGCGCGCAAGATCGCGGCCACCTTGGCCTCGACCGGCACGCCTGCGCTTTTCGTCCATCCGGGCGAGGCCAGCCACGGCGATCTCGGCATGATCGTGCCACAAGATTGTGTGATCGCCTTGTCCAATTCCGGTGACACGGCCGAACTGACCGACCTCGTCGCCTACACGCGGCGTTTTTCCATCCCCCTCATCGCCATCACCAAGGGCGCGCAAAGCGCCCTTGCCGGCGCGGCCGACGCGACGTTGCTTTTGCCGCCGGTCGATGAAGTGTGCCCGATGGGCCTCGCGCCGACGACATCCACCACCATGACATTGGCGCTCGGCGACGCGCTGGCCGTCGCGGCCCTCGAATGCAAGGGCTTCACGGCCGAGGATTTTCGCAATTTCCATCCGGGCGGCAAGCTGGGCAAAATGCTGTTGCGCGTCGGCGACGTGATGCACGGCAAGGATGAATTGCCGCTGGCGCAAGAAACCGACGCCATGTCGCAGGTATTGATGGTGATGACGCAGAAAAGCTTCGGCTGCGCCGGCATTATCGACGGCGCGGGCGCGCTTGTCGGCATCATCACCGACGGCGATTTGCGCCGGCACATGGAAAACGATCTTTTGAAAAAAACCGCCGCGCAGGTGATGACCCGCAATCCGATGACGGTCGCGCCGAACATGCTTGCCGCCGAAGCGCTCAAAATCCTCAACGACAAAAACCGCACCCAGCTTTTCGTGGTCGCGGACGGCAAGCCGGCCGGCATCCTCCATATCCATGATTTGCTGCGCGTGGGAATCGCCTGAAG
>DATKSH010000239.1:0-10625 GCA_035531735.1 Alphaproteobacteria bacterium | reverse complement strand
AAGCCCATTTCGCCGTCAAGGACATTGTCGTCGAAGGCCGCGCGCAAACTTCGAGACAGGCGATCTTCGCGGCGCTCGGCATCGATGGCGGCGCGCCGATCCTCGGCTTCGACCCGCGCGCCGCCGAGGCACGCCTCATGCAATTACCGTGGGTCGCCTCGGCTACCGTCGAGCGCCGTCTGCCCGACGGCATCGTGGTTCACCTGATTGAACGCGTGCCGCTGGCGCGCTGGCAACATGACAATCAAACCGTGGTGATCGACGCCGATGGCCAGCCCTTGCCGCAAGCCTCGCTCGCACGCTTTGCCGACCTGCCTTTGGTGGTCGGTTCCGGCGCGCCGGAAGCGAGCGCCGGGTTGCTTCAGGCGCTCAAGGATTACCCGGCTATAACCAAAATGATGACGGCAGCGGTACGGGTGAGCGGCCGGCGCTGGGATTTTCATATGGAGCCCGGTGTCGTGGTCCGCATGCCGGCCGGCGATTTGCTGGAAGGGCTTGAGCGCCTCGCGACATTGATAGCAAAACAAGGCATCCTCAGCCATGCGGTGACGGTGATCGATTTGCGCTTGCCGGATCGCATGATCTTCGAGCCGAGCGCCGCCGCCGTCGCGGCCGCCAAGGCAACGGCCAAGGCCGGCAAGGCGAACAAAGGACCTGCGCGCCCATGAACTCCCTGTCCAAATGGCTGCTCGGCAAGCCGCGCACGGCGCCGGGCGAGGTGGTCGCCGCGCTCGACATCGGCTCCAGCAAGATCGCCTGCTTCATAGCAAGGGCCGACGACCGCGGCCCGCCGCGCGTGATCGGCATCGGCCATCATCTGTCGGAAGGCATGAAAAGCGGCGCGGTCGCCAACCTGGAGGCCTTGCAGAACGCCATCGGCGCGGCGGTCGCCACCGCCGAGCAAATGGCCGGCGAGACCATCGAGCGCGTGATCGTCAATGTCGCCGGGCCGCAACTTTTGTCGCATACGGTGTCGATCGAGTTGCCGCTCAACGGGCGCGAGGTGATCGAGAGCGACGTGCAGCGCGTGTTGGCGCAAGGCCAGACCATGGCGCCGGAAGACGCCGAGGGCCGCGCCCTCGAATTGATCCACGCGGTCCCGGTCCATTACGCGATCGACGGCCAGAAGGGCATCCGCGATCCCGTCGGCATGACCGGCACCATGCTGGACGTGCAGATGCATCTGATCGCCGCCCTGTTCGGGCCGGTGCGCACCCTCTCGACCGCCATCGCGCGCTGCCACCTTGACGTGGAGCGCCTGGTCGCGGCGCCTTACGCCAGCGGCCTTGCCTGCCTGGTCGAGGATGAGATGGATTTGGGCGCCCTCGTCATCGACATGGGCGCCGGCACCACCAGTTTCGCGGTGTTTTTCGACGGCAACGTGGTTTATGCCGATGGCATCGCCGCCGGCGGCGCGCATGTGACCAACGACGTCGCGCGCGGGCTCACCACCTCGCTCGCCGATGCCGAACGGCTCAAGACCCTTTACGGCAACGCGCTGCCGAGCGCGATGGACGAGCGCGAGATCATCGACGTGCCGCAGGTCGGCGAAGACGACGCGCCCGACCACGCCAACCACGTGCCGAAGGCGCATCTGATCCGCATCATCCAGCCGCGTTTGGAAGAAATTTTCGAATTGGTGCGCGGCAAGCTCGACAAAAGCGGCTTCCGTGACGTGGCCGGCAAGCGCGTGGTGCTGGCCGGCGGCGCCTCGCAAATGCCCGGCGTGCGCGAATTGGCCCAGCGCATGCTGGACAAGAACGTGCGGCTCGGCCGGCCCCTGCGCGTGAGCCGCGCCCATGGCGGCAACGGCAAGGCTGCTTCGTTTACGGGCCTCGCGGAGTCAACCTCCGGCCCGGCTTTCGCCACCACCGCCGGCTTGCTGGCGGCCGCCTTGCAGCCCGAACTCGTAGCCGCGCGTTTCTTCGGCGACTTCGCCGGCGGCGGGGCTATTTTCGAGCGCATGGGACAGTGGTTCAGGCAAAACTTGTAGATCGCGACCTAAGACCTTGCAAAGATTCTGTCTTTGCAAAAGGTACGAAGCCGAATCGAAAATGCGGTGCCAGCGGCCTGTGACTCCGAAGCCCTAAACCCCCAAATTTGTTACGTCTTTACCCATTCCGCCCTTGCCAGAATCAAGGATTGGGATTCATATGGCGAATCTTTGTTCGCTATTTTCATGCCCAGCGGGAGAAACAACATGATCAACTTGTCGATGGCTGAGCCGGAGCAAGCCCTGCATCCACGCCTTACGGTCATGGGGGTCGGCGGCGCCGGCGGCAACGCCATCAACAACATGATCCGTTGCAGCCTCGAAGGCTGCGATTTCATCGCCGCCAACACCGACGCGCAGGCGCTCTCGCAATCGCTGGCGCCGCGCAAGCTGCAACTCGGCATCGGCATCTCGCGCGGCCTCGGCGCCGGTTCCAAGCCGGAAATCGGGCGCGGCGCGGCCGAAGAACAATTGGCCGACATCATGGCCTGCCTCGAAGGCTCCGACATGCTGTTTGTCACCTCCGGCATGGGCGGCGGCACCGGCACCGGCGCGGCGCCCGTCATCGCCCGCGCGGCGCGCGAAAGCGGCATCCTCACGGTCGGCGTCGTCACCAAGCCGTTCCATTTCGAGGGTGGTCAGCGCATGAGAAAGGCCGAGGCCGGCATCGCCGAGCTTCAGCAATATGTCGATACGCTGATCGTGATCCCCAACCAGAATCTTTTCCGTATCGCCAACGAGCGCACCACTTTCGCCGAGGCTTTCCGCATGGCCGACGAAGTTTTGCATGCGGGCGTACGCGGCATTACCGATTTGATGGTGATGCCGGGCTTCATGAATCTCGATTTCGCCGACGTCAAGACGGTGATGGACGAGATGGGCAAGGCCATGATGGGCACCGGCGAGGCCGAAGGCGAAAACCGCGCCATCGCCGCCGCCGAGGCCGCCATCTCCAACCCTTTGCTCGACGACGTGTCGATGAAGGGCGCGCGCGGCGTGCTTATCAACATCACCGGCGGGCTCGACATGACGTTGTTCGAGGTCGATCAGGCCGCCAACCGTATTCGCGAAGAAGTCGATCCCGACGCCCAAATTAAAGTCGGTTCGACGCTCGGCGAAGGGCTCGAAGGCCGCATCCGCGTGTCGGTGATCGCCACCGGCATCGACGCCAACATCGTCAACGCCCAACGTTCGGGAACCGCCGGCACGCGCGCGCCGGACGGCAACCCGCGTACGCAGGTGTCCTACCTGCCGCAACATCCGCAAAACGCCGGATCGTCACATTATTTCGCAATGCCGAGTTCCGTCACGCCGCAAATGATGGCGCAGCAGCAGCCGGCCCAGCAACCACAAGCCGCACCGCCACCGGCCCCACCGGCCTATCAGCCGCCCCCGCAAGCCGCGCCGGCGCAATTCCGCCAGCCGGATCCGATCCCGCCCTTGCCGCCGGCCTACCAACCCCCGCGTTCGGCGACGCCGCAACCGGCGCCCCAGCAAGCCGCGCCGCAAGCGCAGGCTCCGCAAGCGGCCACGCCGGGACAAACGCCGCATCCGTTCGACATGCGGGTGACGCAACTGACGACGCCGGCCCAGCAGGCTGCCGCCAATCAGCGGCGCACCAACCGTTCGCAATCGCTGTTCACCCGCATCACCGGCTTCGGCATGGTGCGGCCGTCGGAGCAGCAGGATCTCGCCGAATCCGAGATGGCCAGCGATCCCGGCCCGGCGCAATCCCCGCGCCTCGGCGTCGATCCGGCCGACCGGCCGGCCCTGTCGTCCGACCAGCCCGGCGACCTGCTCGACATCCCGGCGTTTTTGAGACGGCAGACCAACCATTAGAGGCCAGCATTCAGGATTCGGCATTCAGGGGAAAATCTTGAATGCCAATCCTTGAACGCCTACATCATGGATGAAGCTGCTTGGCGCGCGTCACAAATCGGCACCTGCGCGGGCCGGAGCAGGCGTAACAGCCATCATTAATTCCTTTTTAAATCAATGCGTTACGTATGTAACAAGCAGTAATAAAGCTTGTCTTTGGCTATAAGCCCATTTGGCGCTAAAAGATCGCCAACTCTTTGATTCCCCTCGGTCTTCTTATTGCCTCGGCGATCTGCTAACAGAGACGGCAAAAGACAATCCAAAAAACAGGGACGGATGACGTGGCGCCTTACGATGTAGTCCAGCCGAACCGGGATAGTGGCAGCGGCCTTACTGCCGTCGCGGTGGCCGCGTCCCATCCCACCCATCAGCAAACCCTGCGCGGCACCATTGAATGTTCCGGCATCGGCGTGCATTCGGGCGCGCGAGTACGGATGCGCCTTCTTCCGGCGGAGCCGGACACCGGGATTGTTTTCATTCGCACCGACCTCGTCAACGGCGCGCGCAAAATTCCCGCGCGCTGGGATTATGTCGTCAACACCAAGCTTTGCACCGTGATCGGCAACGATCATGGCGCGCAGGTCGGCACCATCGAGCATCTGATGGCGGCCTTGCGCGCCTGCAACGTCGACAATGCGATCATCGAGATCGACGGCGCCGAAGTGCCGGTGATGGACGGCAGTTCCGATCCGTTTTTGTTCATGATCGAGATGGCTGGTATCGCCGCGCAGAACGCCCCACGCCGCGAGATTCGCATCCTCGCGCCGCTCGAAGCCGTCCGCGAGGGCCGCCGCGTCAGCCTGACGCCGGGCGAGGAACCGCGCTTCAGCTTCGAGATCGATTTCGAGCAGCAGCCGATCGCCGCGCAAAGCTACGACTTCACCCTGTCACCCGGCAATTTCAAAAGCGAGATCGGCCGCGCCCGCACCTTCGGTTTTTACGAGGACGTCGAGCAATTGCGCGAAATGGGCCTCGCCCGCGGCGGCTCGCTCGACAACGCCGTCGTCATCAAGGACGACCGGGTGATTAACGACGGCGGGCTGCGCTATGGCGACGAATTCGTCCGTCACAAGCTTTTGGACGCCATCGGCGATATGGGCCTCGCCGGCGCCCCGATTATCGGCCATTTCCACGGTTATTGCTCGGGCCATGAGCTCAACAACCGCCTGCTGCGCGCGCTGTTCGCGGATCCTTCGGCTTGGCGCATGGCCGAGGCCAGCACACCGGCCGAAATGGCCGCCTAAGCCTTTTTCCCATCCATCCCCACCCCTTCCATTAAACTTAACCCGCGCGTGGCCTGTGCTATAACGGGCGCATGAAATCGCGCCCTGATTCCACCCTTCTGCGCTCCGCCATATTGCTGGCGCTAACCCTCGTTGTTGCCGCCTGTTCCGGCGACAACGACAAAGACAAGCTGCCGCCCGACCAGCCGGTCGCCGTGCTTTACGACAAGGCGACCAAATTGATGGGCGCGCACGAATATGCCGACGCGTCCAAGGCGTTCGAGGAAGTCGAGCGCCAGCATCCCTATTCACCGTGGGCCACGCGCGCGCAATTGATGGAGGCCTATGCCGATTACCAGGGCCTCGCCTATGACGCGGCGCTGGCCACGCTCGAAACCTATATCGAGCTTCATCCCGGCAACAAGGACATCGCCTACGCTTATTACCTGCGCGCCCTTTGCTATTACGAGCGCATCGCCGATGTCGAGCGCGACCAGACCGACACCCGCGGCGCCCTCAAGGCCTTGCAGGACGTCGCCAGCCGCTATCCCGGCACGGTTTACGCGCGCGACGCCAAGCTCAAGATCGCGCTCGTCAACGATCATCTGGCCGGTTACAACATGTCGATCGGGCGCTGGTATCTCGGCCAACATCTTTATATCGCCGCCATCGGCCGCTTCAAAACCGTGATCAAGGATTACCAAACCACCAGCTATGCGCCGGAGGCCTTGGAACGCCTGGTCGAATGCTATCTGGCGCTCGGCATTCCCTCGGAAGCCAAGGCGACCGCCGCGGTGCTGGGCTATAATTTTCCCGGCAGTAAATGGTACGAGGACGCCTACGCCCTTTTGAAGGCAAAACACCTAGAACCGGAAAAGAACGACAAATCGTGGATTGCCGGCGTGTGGGACACGGTATTTTAACCCATCGCGCGTTCCGCGCGCCGCTGCTGCTTTATAAATAGAGGCCTTCCGATGCTGACCCGCCTCGCCATCAACGACGTGGTGCTGATCGACAAATTGGCGCTCGATCTCGGGCCGGGACTTAACGTCTTTACCGGCGAGACCGGTGCTGGCAAATCGATCGTGCTGGATGCCCTCGGCCTCGCGCTCGGCGCGCGCGGCGAGGCCGGATTGATCCGCACCGGGGCGGCGCAAGCCTCGGTGACGGCGGAATTCGCGGTGGCACCGCCGCATAATGTTTTCGCACTGATGGAACAACAAGGCCTTGCCATCGACGGGCCACTTATTCTGCGCCGCGTCATCGGCAAGGATGGCAAAAGCCGCGCCTTCATTAACGACCAGCCGGTCAGCATCGGCCTACTGCGCCAATGCGGCGAAGGGTTGCTCGAAATCCATGGCCAGTTCGAAACCCACGGCTTGCTTAACCCGGCGACGCATCGCGGCTTGCTCGACGCCTTCGGCGGGTTTGGCGGCCTGAAAGAGGAAACCGCGGGGACTTATGCCGCGTGGCGTGATGCCGAGGACAAACGGCACACGATGGTCGCCGAACGGGAGCGCGCGAAGGCGGAAGAAGATTTCCTGCGCGCGGCCGTGGCGGAGCTTGACGATCTCGCGCCGGAAACGGGTGAAACCGAGAAGCTGGCCGAGCGGCGCAGCAATTTGCAGCATCGCGAAAAAATCCTCGATGCCTTGCAGGCCGCTGACCAAAGCCTCTCCGGCGAGCGCGGCGCGGCGCAAAATCTCGCGCAAGCCGGCAAGGCGGTCGCGCGCGTGGCCGACAAGGCGACCGGATTGCAGCAATTGCTGGCTGCTATCGACCGCGCCCATAACGAAGCCGCCGAAGCGGCGCAGTTATTGGCTCGCTTCCTGGCCGATATAGACGCGGAGCCAAACGCCTTGCAAAAAATCGAAGAACGGCTTTTTGCCCTGCGCGCCTGCGCGCGGAAGTACGGCGTGGCGGCGGAGGCTTTGATCGACTTGCGCAGGGATTTAGGTGCCAAACTGGCGCTACTGTCCGACCAAGGCGATCATGTGGCCACGCTGGCCAAGCAAGCCACCGCTGCGAAGCATGCTTATCAAAAACTGGCCGGGGAATTAAGCGCCAAGCGCCAGAAAGCCGCCGAGCAACTGGCCAAGGCAGTGAGGAAGGAATTGCCGTCGCTGAAACTGGAACGGGCGCAATTCGCAATCGAGGTCGCCGCGTTTCCGGAAGACCAATGGTCGGCCGAGGGCATGGATCGCGTCGCTTTTGTGGCCGCGACCAATCCCGGCACTACGCCGGGGTCTTTGCAGAAAATCGCCTCCGGCGGTGAATTGGCGCGTTTCATGCTGGCCTTGAAAGTCGTATTGGCGGCGGCCGACCCGGTGCCGACCTTGGTGTTCGACGAAGTCGATGCCGGCATCGGCGGCGCGACGGCTTCCGCCGTCGGCGAACGTTTGGCGCGTCTGGCCGAAAGTGTACAGATTTTGGTCGTCACCCACAGCCCGCAAGTGGCCGCGCGCGGCACGCATCATCTGCGCGTGTCGAAACAAATCAAGGCGAAACAGGCGATCACGGCGGTCGAAACGCTCGATGCCGAAGCGCGGCAGGAAGAAATCGCCCGCATGCTGGCCGGGTCGCAAGTCACCGACGCCGCGCGGCAGGCAGCGTTGAGCCTGATCGAGGATGCCGAGCCGGCGAAAAAACCGGCCAAGCGGATGCGCGCATGAGCCGCAAAAGTACTAAAAAACAGGTTGGGGAACCGACGCCGATCGAAGCCGCCGCCGAGATGGCGAGGCTGGCGAAAGAAATTCGTCATCACGACGCGCTTTATTACCAGAAGGATGCGCCGGAAATTTCCGACGCGGACTATGACGCGCTGCGCCGGCACTATCATGCACTGCACGAACAATTTCCCCATCTGGCGCCGAAGGACGATCCGGAAAAGAAGGTCGGCGCCGCGCCGGCCGCCGCTTTTTCCAAGGTCACGCATCGCATGCCGATGCTATCCCTCAACAACGCCTTCGCGGACGAAGATATTGAGGATTTCCTCGCTGGCATAAGACGCTTTCTCAAACTCGATGAGGACGAGAAAATCGCCTTCATGGCCGAGCCCAAAATCGACGGGCTTTCCTGCTCGCTGCGCTACGAAAAGGGTGAACTGGTCGAAGCCGCGACTCGCGGCGACGGCACCACGGGCGAGAATATCACCGCCAATGTGCGCACCATCAAAGATGTGCCACACCATTTACACAAACCTTATCCCGATGTCGTAGAAATCCGCGGCGAGATTTATCTCGATCTCGCCGATTTTGCCAAGCTTAACGCGGCGCGCGAAAAGGAAGGCGAATCCCCGTTCGCCAATCCGCGCAATGCGGCGGCCGGCAGCGTACGCCAACTCGATCCGTCCGTCACCGCCGCGCGGCCTTTGCGGTTTTTTGCTTATGCTTACGGAGAAATATCAGAATCCTTCGTGCAAAGAGCTGCTCCGAACATATCTATAGCGGACCAACTTGCGATTCGCGCCTATCTAAAAAATTGGGGGTTTGAAATCGCCGAACCTGCCCGTCTGTGCCAAACAAAGCAGGCATTGTTGGCTTATTATCATGAGATGGAAGAAACCCGCCACAAGCTGGCCTTCGATATCGATGGAGTGGTTTACAAACTCAACCGACGCGATTGGCAGGAACGGCTCGGCTTCGTCAGCCGCGCGCCACGCTGGGCTATCGCTCATAAATTCCCGCCCCAGCAGGCGGAAACGCGCCTCAAAAAAATCGTCATTCAGGTCGGCCGCACGGGCGCTTTGACGCCGGTCGCGGAACTTGAACCCGTCACCGTCGGCGGCGTCGTGGTCAGCCGCGCGACCCTGCACAACGAAGACGAAATCGCGAGGAAGGACGTGCGCGAAGGCGACATGGTGAAGCTCCAGCGCGCCGGCGACGTAATCCCACAAATCACCGGCGTCGATCTCAAGCAACGGCCGAAAACGTCGAAACCGTTCGTATTCCCCGACCGTTGCCCGGAATGCAATTCGCTGGCGGTACGCGAGGATGGCATGGTGGTGCGGCGCTGCACCGGCGGCCTTATCTGCCCCGCGCAAATGGTCGAGCGTTTGCGCCATTTCGCCAGCCGCAACGCTTTCAACATCGAGGGACTCGGCGACGAACGGATTCGCGAATTGTGGGAAACAAAATTGCTGCATGCGCCGGCCGATATTTTCCGCTTGCATCGGCACAAGAAGGTGCTGGAGGAACGCGAACGCTGGGGCGAAAAATCGGTCGAGAAATTACTGGATGCGATCGAGGCGCGGCGCAAAATTTCACTTGATAAATTTATCTATGCGCTCGGCATAAGGCAGGTCGGCGAGGCGACGGCCAAATTGCTGGCGCGTCACTACCACAGCCTCGAAAGCTGGAAAAAGGCGATGCTGGAAGCACGCAAGGAAGGTTCCGCCGCGTGGGACGACCTCGATAACATCGAGCAGATCGGCCCGCTCGTCGCGCACGACATCGTCGATTTCTTCCGCGAGAGGCACAATCTCGACGCGCTTGCCGAGCTTGAAAAGGAATTGACGATTGCGGATTACGCAGCGCCCTCCGACCGTGCCGCCAAATTCGCCGGCAAGGTTTTCGTCTTCACCGGCACGCTCACTTCGATGAGTCGGCCGGAAGCGAAATCCAAGGCGGAATCGCTCGGCGCTAATGTGGCGGGCTCGGTTTCGGCCAAGACCGATTTCGTCGTGGTCGGCGCGGATGCCGGCAGCAAGGCCAGGAAAGCCACCGAGCTTGGCGTCAAAACGCTGAGCGAGGATGAATGGCTCAAGCTGATCGGGGAATCATAAGACCGATTTGCCAAGCCTTGCCGTGCCGCTCTATAGTTATTCGTCTCAATCATAAGGAACGGTAATGCTCAAAATCGCTTTCGCGCCCCCTGCCCCGCCGGCCCAAAACGCCCTGATCCTCACCGTCACCTCCGGCCGGAAGCTTGGCGCGCAGAGTGCGAAGCTCGACCACAAATTGGGCGGCGTCATCAGGCGCGCATTGGCCGCGAGCCATTTCACCGGCAAAAAAGAACAGACCCTGACGATCATGGCGCCGGCCAAATCGCGGCTTACGCGCATCGTTCTGGCAGGGCTTGGCGAGCCCGGCAAGATCGACGCGGTCACGATGCAGCGCGCGGGTGGTGCTGCGCTGGCCGCGCTCGGCAACAAGGAAACGCGGGCGACGTTCCTTGTCGACGAGCATAAAGGCGCGGCGCTGGACACCGCCGAGATGGCCGCCAACGCCGCGCTCGGCGCGCGCCTCCGTTCCTACCGTTTCGACAAATACCGCACCAAATTGAAACCGGATCAGAAACCGGCCTTGCGCACCTTGACCATGGCAACCGGGGATGCCGCCGGTGCGCGCCGCGTCTATGCGAGCCTCGATAAAATCGCCGACGGCGTGTTTTTCGCGCGCGACCTGGTTTCGGAGCCGCCCAACCTCCTTTATCCCGAAACACTGGCCGCCGCGTGCCTCGAATTGAAACGTCTCGGCGTCAAGGTCGAAGTGCTGGATGAAAAACAGATGACGCGCATGGGCATGGGCGCG
>DATKSH010000238.1:0-4340 GCA_035531735.1 Alphaproteobacteria bacterium | reverse complement strand
AGCGGGAGGGGGGCAGACCGTGCTGCCCGGCAAATGCTTGTTCCCGAACGGCAAAACAAAAGGCCGCGACCTTGCGGATCGCGGCCTTTAAGGCTTGGATCCCCGCTTTCGCGGGGACGGGCGTTTTCTAGGTTCGCGTTCCGCTCACCAAGAAAACGCACCGTTTACTGCGTCACGACCGTGACGGCGCGGCGGTTCTGCGCCCATGCCGCTTCGTTGTGACCCAGCACGGCCGGGCGTTCCTTGCCGTAGCTAATGGTCTTGATGCGGTCGGCACCGATGCCGTCGGCGACCAAGTAGTTCTTGGCCGCAATGGCGCGGCGTTGGCCGAGTGCAAGGTTATACTCGCGGGTGCCGCGTTCGTCGCAGTTGCCTTCGACCGTCACGTCGATGCTACCGTATTTCTTGAGCCACGCGGCCTGGCGGTCGAGCGTCGCGCGCGCTTCCGGCGACAGGTCCGACTTGTCGAAGGCGAAGAACACGCGGTCGCCGACATTGACGACCAGGTCTTCCTGCGTGCCCGGCTGGGCGTTGCCGCCCTTGCCATAACCCGCGCCGGCGCCGTTGCCCGCGCCGCCGCCTTCGCCCGCACCTTCATTGGTGCCGGTCGAGGAGCAGGCTCCCAGCATCGCCACCACTGCCATCAGGCACATAACTTTCTTGAACATTTTCTACCCCCTTCGAGAGCCTCGGACCGGCCCGGACGGCTTTTAGCCAATGGGCCGACGAGAAGATTGGATGTTATTAGGAACGGACCGGACGCTCCCCGCTTTTGGTAACCAAGCCGAAACGATAGGCACGACAAGGGGATTTCGGGACGATTACGGAGGGCGGAGCGCGAAACTTGACGGAAAATAGGCGGACACTATGGCCGAATCAAGGCCGATTATGCCGCGCTAAATCGGGCGCATCGAGCGTTGCGGGAATGTCACTGTAGGGAAGAAAGGGGCTGGGGACTAGGGGCTAGGGAATCCAACATTGGTTTTTTCAAATCCGTTTCTAGCCCCTAGCCCCTATTCCGTAGCCCCTTCCTTCACGGCAATAGCGGCGACCATGCCGGGTCGGAGGCGTAGGTTGGGGTCGGGATCTCGCGCTCGTTATAGCCGGTGAGGTCGATGGTATAGAGATGCGATGCGGTGCCGAGGCCGCCGGGCCCCGTCGGCGTGGTTTTGAAATACATCAGCACGCGGCCGTTGGGTGCCCAGGTCGGGCCCTCGACGTGCCACGCGCCGACCAGTTCGCGCTCGCCGGAACCGTCCGGGTGCATGACGCCAATGTAAAAACGCCCGCCGGCGATCTTGGTGAAGGCGATCAAATCGCCGCGCGGCGACCACACCGGCGTGCCGTAATTGCCGTTGCCGAAGCTGATGCGGTGCGCGTCGGTGCCGTTGGCGCGCATCACGTAGATTTGCTGCGAGCCGCCGCGGTCGGATTCGAAGGTGACGGACTGGCCGTCGGGCGAGAAGCACGGCGCCGAGTTGATCGAGGAACTCTCGGTCAGTTGCTGGATGCGGTGGGTGCGCAAATCCATGGTGAAGACGTTGGAGTTGCCGCTCTTGTTGGACAGCGCGAAGATCACGCGGTTGCCGTCGGGCGAAAACCGTGGCGCGAACGTCATGTTGGAGAAATCGCCTAAGACTTCCTGCCTTCCGGTGTCGATGTTGAACAGGTAGACGCGCGGCGTGTTGTTGTAATAGGCCATATAGGTGATTTCCTGCATGGTCGGCGAGAAGCGCGGCGTCAGCACCAGCGCCCTTCCGTCGGTCAGGAAATGGTTGTTGGCGCCGTCCTGGTCCATGATGGCGAGGCGCTTGATGCGGCGATTGGCGGGCCCGGTCTCGGCGATATAGACGATGCGGGTGTCGAAATAGCCCTTCTCGCCGGTGATGCGCTGGTAGATCGAATCGGCGACGATGTGGGCGATGCGCCGCCAGTTGGAGGGGATGGTGTAATAGGCGAGCCCCGTCATTTGCTGCTCGCCGAACACGTCCCACAGGCGAAACTCGGCCTTGAGGCGGCCGTCGGGCTCCATCGATACCTTGCCGACCACGAGCGCCTGCGCATTCAAGACGCGCCAATCGGCAAAATGCGGCGCCACCAAAAGCGAATCGGCGCTTTGCACGAACGCGCCGGGATTGATGGCCGAGAACAGGCCCGAATGGACCAGATCGTCGCTGACGACTTGCGCGATGTCGCGGCCGAATTGCGCCTCGTTGCCGCTTTGGCCGTAGAAAGCGGGGATCGCGATCGGGATCGGCTGCACCACGCCGCGCGTGATGTCGACGTGGATGTCGGCGAAGGCAGGGGTCAGGGGCCAGCATTCGAGGATCAGGAAACAAAAAAGAAAGAACAGGATTTTAAATCCCGGTCCCCGAACCCCGAACCCCGAACCCTGAACCCTGTTCATAGCATGTCCCTCGGATCGAAAGTGAAATCGATGGTCTTCCACTGGTCGTATTTGCCGTCCGGCAGGTCCAGAGGTTGATAGCGGAAATGGTCGAGCGCGCGCAAGGCGGCCTCGGCCGCGGCGCGGAAATAGGGGTCGGTCGCCACCCGGCTTTGATCGACCACGCTGGCGGAAGCGACCGTACGGTCGGGATTGACGGTGATTTGCACCTCGACGACCAGGCTGGAAGCGTCGCGCGCGCCGATCGGCATGTTCCAGAATTGCTCGATCTGGCGGCGCAGCGCATCTTCCTCGCTGATGGTCAGGCGGTCGGAGAGCGACGGCGCCGCGTTCTGGGCCGTCTTCGAGGGCGCGGTGGCCTGCGACTTTTTGTCCGTGATCGGCGGCGTCTCGGTCGCCTTCATCTTGCTGACGTCCTTAAGGACGCTGGCGAGGAAGTCGGGCTGTTGCTTGGCCGGTTTTGGCTTGGCCTTGGGCGGGATCTTTTTCGGCTTCTCGGTCGGCACCAGCGCTTCGACCTGTGGGACCGCCTGCGGCTTGGCTTCGGGCTGCGGCGGTTGCGGCGGGGTCGGCGGCGAAGGCGGCGCGTAGGCCTTGACTTCGGGCTTGGGCGGCGGTGGCGGCGCTTTCGGTTCCTCCATCTTTTTGATGCGGGTGTTGGTCATCTCGGCGATGTTGACGATGGTGAACGGCACCGGCACCGAGGGTTCCGGCAACGGCGCATAAAAATGCGGCAGGCCGAAATAGAGGAACAGCAGCACGGCGAGATGCAGCGCCGCCGAGACGGTCAGGCTTTTGCGCAATCCTTGGTCTTTAAGGGTGGGCGGTTGCGGGCCCATGGCCGCCACCATCGTCACGGCCGGCGCTCGTGCCGCTCGGCGTCGCCGGGATGCGGCAGTTGGGCGACCAGCGCCACCTTGTCGAAGCCGGCGGCGCTGATGGTGCCCATCACCTGCATGATGCGGCCATAGGCGACGTCCTTGTCGCCGCGCACGAAGATGCGCGCGTCGGGGTTGGCGCCGGTCACGGCCTTGAGCTTGGCCACCAAATCGCCAAGCGCGATCGGGCTTTCCTGCAAATAAACGTCGCCGCGATGGTCGATGCTGACGACCAGCGGCGCTTTCTCCGAACTGACGCTCTTGGCCGCGGTTTTCGGCAGATCGACCGGCACCGCGACCGTGAGGAGGGGCGCCGTCACCATGAAGACGACCAAGAGCACCAGCATTACGTCGACGAACGGCGTGACGTTGATGTCGGCCATCGGCCGGTAGCGTCGCCGGCGGCCGTGGCCGAGCGGCGACTGGTTTAACGCCGCACCCATCCCACTTCCCCTTCGGCGCGCGCCGGCGGCGCGAGATGCGGCTTGCCGGGTTCTTCGAGATTGCGCGACAGCGTGGCGACGAAATCATTGGCGAAATTGTCGAGCCGCGCGCCGTAGCGGCCAACTTCGGTCGCGAATTTGTTGTAAGCCGCCGTCGCCGGGATGGCGGCGACGAGGCCGATGGCGGTGGCCGACAAAGCCTGCGCGATGCCGGGCGCCACGACGGCGAGCGAGGTGTTCTGCGCCTGCGCGATGCCGATGAAGCTGTGCATGATGCCCCATACGGTGCCAAAAAGACCCACGAAGGGCGCGACCGAGCCGACCGAGGCGAGGAACGTCATCCACGTCTCGACCATCGCCATCTCGCGGCCGATGGTGACTTGCAGGATGCGATCGACGCGCGCTTGGATGGCGGCGGCATTCTTGGCGATCAGGCCCTTGTCCGACGCCGAGCGCCATTCCTTCATGCCGGCGGCGAAGACGGCCTGCATCGGGTCGGCCGGGCGCTTGATCTTGTCGTAGAGCGTATCGAGCGAGCCCGCCGACCAGAAGCGTTCCTCGAAATAGGTCGCGCGGCGCTTGAGGCGCGACAGCTTGGCGGCCTTGTCGAAG
>DATKSH010000237.1:0-6234 GCA_035531735.1 Alphaproteobacteria bacterium | reverse complement strand
CTTATTTCGCCGGTGATTTTGCGGATAATCATTACGTCGCTCGAAATAAGTAAACTGTCACCTTAATTCCCACCTTAAATTCCACTGGCGGCAAAATGTGCCGGTAAAAATTTCCCCCTGCGGTCAAAGCGGCAAAATTTGCCTAGCCGGGCACCGCCTTTCCTTCGTTAACCATTTGATTCATAAAGCCGCGCCTATGGCACATTTCTGGCATGGAAGCCGGTGCCGTATTTATGTCCGCGCCCTTCGGGGCAAGGCAGGGCGGCACAAACCAACGCGGAAGGAGTCTGCGGTCACCCTCGAAAGGAGTTCTTTACCATGGCTCTCAGTCAAGTCTCCCTTACCGCGTCGGCCCGGAATAACCTTCTGGCCCTGCAAAACACAGCAAGCCTTTTGCAGACCACCCAGAACGCCCTGGCGACCGGCAAAAAAGTCAACAACGCGATCGACAACGCTACCGCCTACTTCGCCTCGCAAGGCTTCCTCAACAGGGCAAACGATCTTTCGAACCTGAAGGACAACCTCTCGACCGCGGTGCAGACGGTGACTTCGGTCGGCCAGTCCATCACCGACGTTCAGAACGTCGTCTCCGAGCTGCAAGGTCTCGCGACCTCGGCTCTGCAGACGACCGATACGACGTCGCGCGCGGGACTTGCGTCGCAGTTCAACGCCCTCAGGACCCAATTGGACCTGCTGGTCAACGACGCGACCTTCAACGGCACCAACCTGCTCAACAGCACGGGCAATCAGCTGGTCGTCTACTTCAACGAGACCAACACGACTTCGCTGACGATTACCGGTGTCAACATCACGTCCGCCGGCCTTACCATCAACGCGGCGCAAAACGCGTTTGCAACCACCGCCGACATCAACACGTCGGCTTCGTTGTTGCTCACGGCGTTGACCACGTTGCGTACCGATGCATCCACGTTCGGTACCAACGCAACGCTGATCCAGACTCGCCAGGACTTCACGAACAATCTGATCAATTCGCTTCAGACGGCTTCGGATAACCTGGTGTTGGCCGACATCAACCAGCAAGGCGCCAACCTCCAGGCCCTGCAAGCGCAGGATCAGTTGGGTATCGTCAGTCTGGGTATATCCGGGCAGTTGCAAAACGCCATTTTGCGGTTGTTCCCGTAAGCAGACAGGGAGAGGATGGGCTGCGGCCCATCCTCTTCTTCTTTTTTCGGCCGGCCCTTAAGAAGGGCGGTTGCAAGGTCCACGAAGGAGTCGGGACATGCCTCTCAAGATTCGCGTCAAGCCCGAAGGCAAGATTTTCGCCGGCGGCGCCGTTCTCAAAAATGTCGGCAACAAGCCGGCCGATCTTTTGATTCTCTCCGACAGCCCGGTCCTGCGCGAAGATTACATGATGAATGTCGATCGCCGCGGCGAGTCGGACGCGTCCAACGTCTATTTCCTTTTGCAAGTCATGTATCTGTTCAAGGGCAAGGGCCAGCCGCTCGATCACCTTGTGATCGAGACCATCAAGAATTTCGGCAAGCTTTACCCGCATTTGGTCGGGCAGGTCGATCAGATCATTGCCTTGCTCGAAGCCGGCGAAAGCTTCAAGGCCTTGAAGCTCGGCCATGTGCTTTTGGCCGAGCAGGAAAAACAGGCGCCGCCCGCCCTCGCGCCACCGCCGCCCGAAATCCCGGCTCCCCCATCCTGACAGGAGGTCCCCATGCCGCCGGACAACCAGCACGACGCCTACAAAACCCATCAGCGCAAGCAGGAACGCGCGCGCGACATCGACGCGCGCGTGTTGCTGACGGCCGCCAATCATCTCGAGCAGGCGCGCAAGCCGGGCGCGGCGCTCGGTTTTTACACTAAAGCATTGCAGCGCAACCAAAGGCTATGGACCCATTTTCAGATGGCGCTGTGCGATCCCGCCAACGAGTTGCCGCGCGAATTGAAGCGGCTTTTGCTCAATCTTGCCCGCTATGTCGATAAGGTCAGCTTCAGCGCGATCGCCCGCTATCAGCCGGATTTGCTCGAAAGCCTCGTCGGCATCAACCGCCGCATAGCCGCCGGTCTCAGCGTCAAGCACAAGGACGACCAGCCGCCGGCGACCGGCGGGCCGCCGCGCCAGCCGCCGTCGAACCCGCCGCCGCCGTCCGGCGGGTCGGGCGGTTCGGTAGTGGTGACGGCCTAATTCCCCGGCAATTCGTAGGTTTTTCGCGGCGCGCGCGCCGGCTTGCCGCGCCACGGCGTGGGCTGCAAAACCGTGCGGTCGCCGGCGAGGAATTTACCCAGTTCGGCGCTTAATGCGGCCAGCGCCGACGGCCAATCGCCGGGCGTTTCCTGCCGGAACAGGCGCGCGGTCGGATACCAGGGACTGTCCTCGCGCACCAGCATCCAGCGCCAGTCGGGGCTATAGGGAATCAAAATCCACACCGGCTTGCCCATAGCACCAGCCAGATGGGCGACCGCCGTATCGACGGATATGACAAGATCGAGCTCGGCGATCAGGCCGGCGGTCGATGTGAAATCGTCGAGCCATGGCGCGGCGTCGAACAGGCCCTTATCTTTGGGCGGCGCGGCCGCGTCTTTTTGCAGCGCAACGAGATGTGCGCCGTATTTTGCCATGAGCGGCTCGATTAACGCCGGGCTCAGCGAGCGTACATGGTCGTTGGCGTATTTGGGATTGCCGGCCCAGACGATGCCGATGCGGGGCTTGGCGGCCGGCTCTAATCGCGCGCGCCATGGCGCCCGCCATTCCTCGCGCGCTTCTATATAAGGTATCGGCGCCGGCACGTTTTCGAGCGTGGTGCCGAGGAAATAAGGCACGCTCATCAAAAGGCCGAAGGCATCGGCCGGCGGCAAGGGATCGTCGGGCGCGATCAGCGGCAGGACGGGAAAATGCGCGGCGATCAGGCTTTTGAGCGCCGCCGGCGCTTGCAGGGTGATGCTGTCGGCGCGACCCGCGATCAGCGGCAGGTAGCGCAGGAACATGATGACGTCGCCGATGCCCTGCTCGGCATAGAGCAGCAAATGGCCGGTCTTTTCGCCTTGCCAGCGCGGCAAGCTGGCGAAACGCTCGCGGTCAAAAGCGCGTTGCTCCATGCAGCGCCAGCCTTCGGCGAATTCTCCGAACAGGAAATGGACGCGGCCTTCGCTGGCCGTCGCGTCGGCCAGCTTGGCATCGAGAGAGTGCGCGTGGCGGTAATGGGCCAGCGATTCCTCAAAATGGCCGGTGGCGGCGAGGATATTGGCCAGCGTCATCTGCGCGCCCGCCATCTCCGGCGCCAGCGCGGCGGCTTTGGTGGCCGCGCCCCACGCCGCGTCGTAATCATGCAGCGCTACCAGCGCCACCGCGTAATTGTTGTGGAACATGGCGCTGGCGGGATCGAGCGCCACCGCGCGCGCGTGATGGTGGACGGCATCCTCATAGCGGCGCTTTTCGCGCAGCATTTGCCCCGTGATGTCCCAGCCGCTGGCGAGTTTTGGGTCGTGGGCGATGGCGTTTTGCCCGGAAACCAGCGCCTCGTCGCGGCGGCCGAAAAGGCGCAAAACCAGCGCCCGGTTCGACCACGCCTGCGCGAGATTGGGCGCCACCCGCACGGTCTGGTCGAACAATTGCAGGGCAAGTTCCAGCCGGTTCATCCGGTAAGCGATCATCGCCATCAGATGAAGCGCGTCCGGTTGCTCAGGCGTTTGGCCGAGGATAGCGCGGCAGGCTTTGGCCGCTTCGCCCATGCACCCGCCATGGAAATCGGCGAAAGCGGTTTCAAGCTTGCGGCGCAGATCGTTGGCGTCGTCCGGAGAAAGATTGGTACTGGCCATGCCGTCCCATTTTATCTTCGGCCGGCTCCCGTTACGAGTCCCTCCGGATCCCGGCTGTGGGGCTTGCCCCGTGCCCTGACACGGGGCCGGGATGACGTCCGCGATTACGCTGCCGCCACGAGGCCGTAGGCATACCACTGAACCATCGACTGCGCGACCACGTCCTTGATGATGTGCTGCGCGGTTTCCGGCGTCGGTTCGGCCGAGTCCATCACCCGCGCGGCCGTCACCGGGTTCTTGGCCAAGCGCTGCAATTCGGGCAACAGGGCCGACACCGAATCGGCAAGGCCGGCGCGGTCGAGCGCCTGCATGACAAGGGCTTCCCTCGGCGGCACGGTGACGGCGCTGCCGATGATGGGCGAGGCCAGCAGCACGTCGGCGGCCGTCACCGGCGTTTGGTCGAGATAGCGGTTGTAGGAGCCGCTGAGGCGCGGCCGCGCGCTGTCGATCGGTTGGTCGAGGCCCGAATGGCCGCGCATCGGCCGCGCGATGCCGCCGGCCACCAGGATTTGCATGGCGGCCATCACGTCGGCCGGCGCGAAGCCCTGTCCGTCGGGATGCAGCAGGAAATCGCCGATGCCGAGCGGGATCAGGGTCATCAAATCGATCAATTTGGCGAATAACGGGGTGCGCAGATCGATCGGCTCGCCGCGGGTTTCGATGCGGCCCGGCACCTCGTCGCGCGTCTTCACGATGCCGAAGGCAAAGCCGCCGAACAGCTCGGCCGGGTCGTCGCCGGCCTCGGCCGGCGGCTTGCACCAGACGTCGCACCGTTCGAGCCGGTTGAGGGCGAAATCCTTGATCGTTTCATAGAGCGGGTTATCGCGGCATTCGAGGATCAGGCGATGCGACGAGGGTGGCGCCGCCAGCTCGACATAGTTCATCGCCGGCTCGGCGTCGCCGATATAGACGAAGCCGCGCGGGCGTAGCGCAGTGATGGTGTCGAAGGTGGCGGAACGCGCCGCACCGTCGTAAACCGAGAAAAAATAATCCGGCTGGCGGTCGCGGATCGCGCGGTCGATCCGTGCGGCGGCTTCCGGATGGCCGCCGAAATAAAGCGGCCCGAGGCGCTTCAACTCGCCGAGGAACTCCTCGGCCTGCGCGACGTCCATTTCCGGCGCGAATTCCTGCACCAGGAAGTGCAGGGAATCGTCGGCCTCCGCGTAGGCGCGGTAGCCGTAGCCGAACATGCCGCCCGGCAAAAGCAGCTTGGCGGCCAGCGCGAACAAATCCTCACGCGCGTCGGGCGCCAGCGGCGCGTCGCGCTCGTCGCAGCACAGATATTGCAAGGGCGGCAGCGGCGAGACGCCGTCCTCGACGGCGGCGACCAGGGCGCCGAGGCTGCCGGCAAGGAACGTCACGTTGCGCACGCCGCGGGCCTCGGCGAGGCGCGTGGCGGCGGTCTTTTCCGGTTCGCCTTCGACCAGGCCGTAGAAATGGCCTTCGGGATTGCTGGCGGCGAGCCCCGTCAGGGCGTCGAAATCGCGGCATTCGGCAAGGGCGTAGGCGAAGGACGATCCGCGCCGCCGCGGCCGCACATGGCGCAGAGCCCCGATATAGCCGAGCGAAACGGGGCTGAAATCGAATTGCGGATTCATGTCTAATCTCCTGGTCTGCATGAGCGGCCCTCCCGGTATGATAACGGCGTCGAAGATACGTGCGCAATCCATGGTTTCGCTCCCGGTTACAGGTATTTCAGGATGCTCAACTGGGCGAGCGTGGCGGTGGCGGCGTAGGACGCCTGCAATTGGGTTTGCATGATGTTGAGCTGGGTGCCGACGGTCGACAAATCGACCTGCTGGATGTTGCTGAGCTGGGTTTGCAGGTTGCTGATGTCGGTGTTCTGGGTGGTTTGCTCTTCGTTGATGGCGTTGGTCGCGGCCGCCACCTTCGAATGATAGGACTGGATGTTGGTCAGCCCCGAGCTGAGCAGCGTGGCGGCTTGGGTCATGTCTTTTTGATACGTGGCCGAATCGGTCGACGTGGCGGCCTGCTGGATCAGCTGCATGCCGGCGATCAATTGCTGGAAACCGGTTTGGGTGCTGGTTACGCCATAGGCCACGTTGAAGGCGCTGTCGATCTGCACCGAGGCCTGCGCCCATGCCTTGGGGTCGTAAACGCCGCCGCCGCTGCCGTTCTGGGTGAATTTCGAAACCGACACCTGGTCGGTGGCGTCGGCCATTTGCGTGAGGCTGCTGGTCGAAGAATCGTAAGTACCGAAGCCGAGCGAAATGGTTTGCGCGGTGTCGCCGGGGAAGCCGAGGACGAAACTGACGCCGGCCGCGCCGGGTGGGCTGGCGCTAACGGTATAGTTGTTGCTGGAACCGTTGCCGGAGGCGATGCCGCCGGAAGCAATCGTGCCGGCGTTCGAGCCGCTGCCGTTGAAGGTGAAGGGGATGGTGGCGGTGTAATTGGCCGAGGTGGCGCTGGTCGATTTGCCGCCGGCCA
>DATKSH010000236.1:0-2997 GCA_035531735.1 Alphaproteobacteria bacterium | reverse complement strand
CGCGCGACTTCTTATTGTTCGAGACGGCATAAAAGAATCTCCGCAACATCGCCATCATCGCCCATGTCGACCACGGCAAGACCACGCTGGTCGATCAGATGCTTAAGCAATCCGGCACTTTCCGCGCCAATCAGCAAGTCGCGGAACGGGCGATGGACAGCAACGACCTGGAGCGCGAACGCGGTATCACCATCCTTGCCAAATGCACCTCGATTTTGCACGGCGATCTGCGCATCAACATCGTCGATACGCCGGGCCACGCCGATTTCGGCGGCGAGGTCGAGCGCATCCTGTCGATGGTCGATGGCGCGGTGCTGTTGGTCGATGCCGCCGAAGGGCCATTGCCGCAAACCAAATTCGTGGTGTCGAAGGCGCTGGCGCAGGGTTTGCGCCCGATGGTGGTCATCAACAAGGTCGACCGGCCCGACGCGCGGGCGCATCAGGTGCATGACGAGGTGTTCGATCTGTTCGCCGCGCTGGATGCTTCCGAGGAGCAACTCGATTTCCCGACCTTGTTTGCCTCGGGCCGGCAAGGCTGGGCGGTCGAGAAAATCGGCGAGGAGCAAAAGGATCTCGAACCGCTGTTCAAGCTGATTGCACGCCATGTGCCGCCGCCCAAGGTCGATGCCGCGGCGCCGTTCACGCTGTTGGCGACCATCCTCGAGGCCAATCCTTATCTGGGCCGCTTGCTGACCGGGCGCATCCAGACCGGCACCGTGCGCGCCAACATGAACGTCAAGGCGCTGAGCCCCGACGGCAAGATGATCGAGCAGGGACGCATCACGAAAATCCTTGCTTTTCGGGGACTTGAGCGTATCGGCGTCGAAGAGGCCGAGGCCGGCGACATCGTGGCGCTCGCGGGGCTTTCCAAGGCGACGGTCGCCGACACGATCTGCGATCCGGCCATTACCGAACCGTTGATCGCCAAGCCGGTCGATCCACCGACCATCGCCATGACGTTCTCGGTCAACGATTCGCCCTTGGCCGGCACCGAGGGCGACAAGGTGACCAGCCGCGTGATCCGGGAACGTTTATTGCGCGAGGCCGAGGGCAATGTCGCGATCCGCATTTCGGAATCGAATGAGAAGGACGCCTTCGAGGTCGCCGGGCGTGGCGAATTGCAACTCGGCATTTTGATCGAGACCATGCGCCGCGAAGGCTACGAGCTTTCGATCAGCCGCCCGCGCGTCTTGTTTAAGACCGAGAACAACCGCCGGCTGGAACCGATGGAAGACGTGATCGTCGATGTCGATGAAGCTTATTCCGGCGCGGTGGTCTCGCGCCTGTCGGAACGCAAGGCGGAACTGACCGACATGCGGCCTTCGGGCGGCGGCAAGGTGCGGCTGGTGTTCCTTGCGCCATCGCGCGGGTTGATCGGCTATTACAGCGAATTTCTCAGTGAGACGCGCGGGACGGGCGTCATGAATCGCCTGTTCCACGGCTATGGCCCTTACAAAGGCCCGATCGCCGCGCGCCGCACAGGCGTGATGATCTCGAACGGCAAGGGCGACGCCGTGGCTTACGCGATGTGGAAGCTCGAGGATCGCGGGCCGATGCTGATCACTCCGGGAACGAAGGTCTATGAAGGCATGGTCATCGGCGAGCATGCCAAAAGCAACGATCTCGACGTCAATGTGCTCGAAGGCAAGAAATTAACCAACATTCGCGCCGCCGGCAAGGATGAGGCCGTGCGTTTGACTCCGCCCATGCAAATGACCCTTGAAAAAGCCATCGCCTATATCGCCGACGACGAGTTGGTCGAGGTCACGCCCAAATCGATTCGCCTGAGAAAGCGCTGGCTCGACCCGAATCAGCGCAAGCGCGAGGCGAAAAAGGCCGCTGAAGAATAAGGAAAATAAAATCCCGGTTGACATATTGTCGCAGGCGGTATGGGATAAGAAAAAAGATTTTGGCAAGAACGCGCAATTAAATTACTGATGGGAGTGGTTATGTCTTTTCCAACAAATCCGGGCAGATCTTGGAATCCAACGGACCATCTCAAGGCTCTTCAAGGGGGGGGCCAAACGGCGGCGGCAAGTTCTACAGGCCCAATAAGACCCGGTGGGCAAGCGCCAGCTATTCGCAGCACACAAGATATTGCAAATATAAGATCGACAGATTTTCAAGATAGATTTGGTTACAAACTTTCTTAAACCTAGGCACGGTATCCGGTCGTTCTTGCTGAGCCGAATTTGTCGCAAGCTTGCGAATACTTTTTCTGCGTTCTAGTTTTTTGCCATGTCCCCCGACCTCAACGCCCGTGCGCGCGAGATTCTAAGGCTCGTGATCGACGCCTATATGGCGACCGGCGAGCCGGTCGGCAGCAAGGCCATCGCGGAGCGGCTCGGCATGAGCCTTTCCTCCGCCACCATTCGCAACGTGATGGCGGAACTTGAGGGTCTTGGTCTTTTGCACGCGCCGCATGTCTCGGCCGGGCGGGTGCCGACTTCCGCCGGCCTGCGCTTTTTCGTCGACGGCATCCTTGAAGTCGGCGACCTCGCTGCCGGCGAGAAATCCAGTCTCGAAAGCCAATGCGCGGCGCTCGGCAAGAATTTGCCCGACGTGCTGGCGCGCGCGACCGATGCGTTGGCCGGGCTTTCGGCCTGCGCCGGCCTTGTCCTGGCGCCAAAAACCGACCGGCCGCTCAAGCATATCGAATTCGTGGCGTTGGCGCCTTCGCAGGTGCTGGTGGTGCTGGTGACCGAAGACGGCCTCGTGGAAAATCGCGTGATCGAGGCGCCGCTTGGCCTCGCGCCATCCACGCTCGCGGTCGCCGCCAATTATCTCAACCGGCGCCTGGCCGGCCGCCGGCTCGGCGAGGCGCAAACGGAGATCGAGGACGATATTCGCCTGCGCCGCGCCGAGCTTGACGAATTGACGGCGAAACTGGTGCAAGCCGGGCTTGCCATCTGGTCGGGGCATCAGGGCAGCGGCCAATTGCTGATTCGCGGGCAGGCGCGGCTGCTGGAAGACGTGACGGCGCTCGAAGACCTCGAG
>DATKSH010000235.1:0-3033 GCA_035531735.1 Alphaproteobacteria bacterium | reverse complement strand
GGTGATGACATCGAGATTTTTCTCGGCGGTTTTTTTCAGCGCGCGCAGCAGGCCGTCGATGTCCTTCAAAAGCAAATCGGCCGCTTGCGTCAGTTGCACCGCAAGCGCCGTATCCAGAACGTCGCTGGAGGTCATGCCCTGATGCAGAAAGCGCGCCTCCGGCCCGATATGCTCGGCGAGGTTGGTTAGAAAGGCGAGAACGTCGTGGCGCGTTTCTTTTTCGATCTGCTCGACGCGCTTCAGGCTCCATTTGCCCTTTTTCCGGATCGCGGCGGCGGCGGATTTGGGGATCGCGCCGATTGCGGCCATCGCGTCGGCCGCGTGCGCCTCGATCTCGAACCAGATTTTAAGCCGGTTGTTGGGCTCCCAAATCTTGGCCATCTCAGGTCGTGAATAGCGGGGGATCATGCAGGATCGCCTCAGAAAGCGGGTTTTCTTGCTTTTTAGCGTTCTTTGCGGTGCGCGGAAAGTAAAATCCCGGTTGCAACGCGCCGATTCAATCGTCATATTATGCCCTCGGGCTACCGGAAAGTCCGAGGCTCCAGAAAATCGAGGGTTATGACCACGTCTTCGCCAGAGATGCGAACCGCCATGCGCACGCCCGAGGACAAGCCATTGGGTGCCACGGCGGTATTGGTTCTGGCGGACGGATCGGTGTTTTGGGGGCGGGGGATCGGCGCGGCGGGCGAAGCCGTGGGCGAAGTGTGTTTCAACACCGCGATGACCGGCTATCAGGAAATCCTTACCGATCCCAGCTATGCCGGCCAGATTATCACCTTCACATTCCCGCATATCGGCAATGTCGGCGCTAATGGCGAAGACTTGGAAAGCGCCGAGCCCGCCGCGCGCGGGGTGATTTTGCGCGAGGACATGACTGCGCCGTCGAATTGGCGCGCGAAGGAAACGCTCGACGCGTGGCTAAAGAAAAATAATTTGATTGGGATTTGCGGCCTCGATACGCGCGCGCTCACGATCCGCATTCGCGATCAGGGCGCACCGAACGGCGTGATCGCCCATGCGCCGGACGGCAAGTTCGATCTTGAAGCTTTGCATAAAAAGGCGCGCGAATGGCCGGGCCTTGAAGGCATGGATCTGGCGGTCGAGGTGAGTTGCAAGCAGGCGTATGAGTGGAACGAGGGGCTAGCGACTAGGGGCTGGGAATTAGCAAGATCCGATTCCCTAGCGCCTAGTCCCCAGCCCCTGATTGTCGCCGTCGATTATGGCGCGAAACTCAACATCCTGCGCTGCCTCGTTAATGCGGGATGCCGCGTCACGGTGGTTCCGGCGCAAATGCCGGCCGAGGATATTTTCAGGCTCAAGCCGGACGGCGTGTTTTTATCGAACGGTCCCGGCGACCCGGCGGCAACCGGCGTTTACGCGGTGCCGGTCATCAAGGCGATTTTGGAGCGCGGCGTGCCGCTGTTCGGAATCTGTTTGGGCCATCAATTGCTGGCCCTCGCGCTTGGCGGCAAAACGCGCAAGATGAAACGCGGCCATCGCGGCGCCAACCAGCCGGTGAAAGATTTGCAAACCGGTAAGGTCGAGATCACCAGCCAAAATCACGGCTTCGAGGTGTTGGCGGAAACTTTGCCGCCTTCGGCCGAAGTTACGCATGTGAGTTTGTTCGACGGCAGCAATGAAGGCTTGCGCCTGAAAGACAAGCCGGCCTTTTCGGTGCAATACCACCCCGAAGCCTCGCCGGGACCGCATGACAGCCATTATCTGTTTCGGCGGTTTGTGGAGATGATGGCCAAGCACCAAGCGGCGCTGAGGGCGGCATGAATTCGGAAATTGAACGACGTATTTGCGCATTCAACGAAATGAGAGACATTCCCTATCACATCGATCTTGTGAACAAGGATCTGGACCGGTCGTGCGTAACCAAATCGGTGCTTTTGGGTGAACGGTTGAAGATGGGCTTCGGGTTGGCTTCGCGGATTGTTTGTTGCCGTTTTCGATGGAATTCGATGCCGCTTCCCGCCGCGTTGAAGGCCAGGATTTCGCGGTCGGATTCGTGGCACGAATATCTGGAGGTTATGATACCGGACACCGAAACGTGGGCAGCGCTCGATCCAACGCTGGACAGCGGATTGAAAAAGGCCGGCTTTCCGATTGCCGAATGGGATGGACTTGGTTCCACGATACTCGCGGTCAAGCCAATTCAAACGTTTACGCCGGAACAAAGCCGGAGGCTTGTTCAGGTGCGTGCCGACCTTTCAGCCACAGCCTTGCGCCAATACTACGAGGAGAATGCCGATTTCATCGACGGGCTGAATGCATGGGTGGCGCGCGCGCGGCAAGGCTTGGAGACGCCTCATGCCTAAACGCACAGACATCAAATCCATCTGTATCATCGGCGCCGGGCCCATCGTCATCGGCCAAGCCTGCGAGTTCGATTATTCCGGCGCGCAGGCGTGCAAGGCGCTGCGTCAGGAAGGCTATCGCATCGTCCTGATCAATTCCAACCCGGCCACCATCATGACCGATCCGGAATTGGCCGACGCGACTTATATCGAGCCGGTGACGCCCGCGATGGTCGCCAAGGTCCTGGAACGCGAAAAGCCCGATGCCCTATTGCCGACCATGGGCGGGCAGACCGCGCTTAACGTGGCGATGGCGCTGGCGAAGGATGGCACGCTGGATCGCCTTGGCATCGAGCTTATCGGCGCCAAGCGCGAAGCGATCGAAAAAGCCGAAGACAGGCTTCTGTTCCGCGAGGCGATGGAACGCATCGGCTTGTCCTCGCCCAAAAGCCGGGTAGTGAAATCCATCGCCGAAGCACAAGGCGCGCTCGACGAGATCGGTTTGCCGACCATCATCCGGCCTAGTTTTACGTTGGGCGGCATGGGCGGCGGCATCGCCTATAACAAAAGCGAATATGCCGAAATCGTCGCCGGCGGATTGGCCGCCAGCCCGGTGCGTGAAGTTCTGGTCGAGGAATCGGTGCTCGGCTGGAAGGAATACGAGATGGAGGTTGTGCGCGATAAGAACGACAACTGCATCATCATCTGCTCGATTGAAAACGTCGATCCG
>DATKSH010000234.1:0-3457 GCA_035531735.1 Alphaproteobacteria bacterium | reverse complement strand
CGACGATGGCATAAAGCACCACCGCCGCTTTCTGGTCGGCGAGATTGCCATAGCGGAAGGCATTGGCCATCACGCCGGTCGGGAAGGGGAGCAGCGCGGTCATGCCGAGGCCGCCGAGATTGATCCAGTTGAGCTTGACATCGACCTTCCGCACCAGTTGGAACAGCCCGTGATGGTTGAGCCAGATGATGCCGACATAGAAAAAGGCCAGGAGATAAGAGAGATAGGACGGCCAGTTATGCAACAGCGCCATGCCCAACTGGCCGGGCGGCACCTGCGGACGGTGGATTTCCAGCACCAGGAGGGTGACGACGATGGCGAATACGCCGTCGCTGAAGGCCGAAACGCGGTCGGTTTCGGCGAGATAGAATTCCTTGCTGGTGGGACGCGATTTCATCGAAGGCGGGCGCGACGGATGGTTTTGGCCGCATCATAAGAGGCGCCGCTGCGGCGGGCAATCCGTTTTATGGCGGCGATTCTTTTTGTGTATGTGGTGCGAACAGCATGTCGCGCTGCGTTCCGTCACATTGAGGCTCGATCCCTAAAATCCTAGAAACCCTGTGCTTCCCGCGTTCGGTTACGCGCGGTCCTCCGGCAGGAAGGGGGTGGCATGATGCGGGCGAAACGCGGGCTTTCCGCTATTTATGCCGCATGGGCTGTGATGGCGACGTCCGCTTTATCCGCGCATGCGGCCGAAACGAAGCGCACGCCGCAAGCCGCTGTGCCACAAGCCGCGCCCGCCGCGCTGCCATCGGAGCCGCGCGCGGCGGTCGATTTCATGATCCGCCGATTCGAGGGCACCGGCCTTGGCGACAACGGCCATGGATTGTCACGCTACGGCATCGTCGGATGGGTTAACGGGTTGTCGTCGCGGGGTGTGGCGCGGCTTTCCTATGGCGGCGGCGCCGCGATCTTGGAACGAAATTATTGGGATGCCGTCGATGCCGGCCGTTTGCCGGCCTCGATGCGCTTTATCGCGTTCGACGCGGCGATGCAGTTCGGGCCGCCGCGCGCGCGGCGGCTGATTGCCGGCGCGCAGGGCGATCCGCATCGCCTGCTGCGCGAAATGTCGGGGCTTTACGAGCAGTTGGTCGAACGGCATCCGCACCTGCGGCGCTGGCAGGGCAAGTGGCGGCACCGGCAGGCAGTGCTGGCCGCGCTGCTCGATCAGGGGGTGCAGCCGACAGAAGCGCCGATTCAACCGCCAACTTCGACACAAATCCCAACGCCAACGGTAACGGCGGCCGATCTCAACCGGCGGGAGCAAGGCCGGCTCGAACGAACGGCGACCGCCAAGCGCCCGGCGCGCCCGGCGGCTTCAGCGGCCTATTCGCCGGTAGCGGCTGTGGAAATAAAGTAGCGGCTTGAGTTGGCCGGCGGTTTTGTGCCAATCGACCGCTTGGCCGACGAAAATAGCGTGATCGCCGGCTTTGTGGATCGCGGTTCTCCGGCACACCATCCAACCGAGCGTGTGGCGCAGGGCCGGGCAGCCTGTTTTGTCGCCGCGCGCCCAGATGTTTTTCGGCGCTGCGTGATGGCGGTAATCGGCGAAATGGCGCGCGAGATAGTCCTGATCCTCGCTCAGGATATTGACCGCGAAGTGCGGGGTTTTTTTGAACAGTGGATAAACATGCGCCGTGCGGTCGAGGCAGAACAACAACAGCGGCGGTTCCAGCGATACCGAGGTCAGCGAATTGATGGTGATGCCGGCCGGCGCGCCGCCCGCGCCCTTGACCGTGACGACCGTGACGCCGGTGGCAAAGCCGCCGAACCATTGGCGGAAGGAGCGGAAATCGGGCATCAGGGGCTAGGGGCTAGGATTTAGGGGCCAGGGATTCGTCTCCGTGGGAAAATCTATCCTATAAGGACTTGGTTTTTCCCAAAAGGCGAAAACGAAAAGAATGGCTCGATTTTCGATCCCCTAGCCCCTAATTCCTAGCCCCTAACTTGTTAAAGCCATTTTAACGATAAGCGGGGCACCATTAGGGCGTGGAAATGGGCTTTGCGGCCCGGTTTCCGCCGGGATTTCCCAGCCCGCCACGCCTATTCCCGAACCCGCCGCGCAGTTGCCCCATGAACCTGATTATCGGCGTCATTACCGTTATCGCCTGCACCGTCGGCGGCTATATGGCCGAGGGCGGCAGCATCCAGGTGGTGCTGCGCGCGGCGCCGCTTGAACTCGTGATCATGGGCGGCACTATCGCCGGCGGTTTCATCATCGCCAACCCTTCGGGCGTCATCAAGCGCACTATGCGGGCGCTCGGCCTTCTGTTGAAAAAACCGAAATACAACAAGGCCTCCTATATCGAGCTTCTGTGCATGCAGTACCAGGTGTTCAAGCTGGCCAAGACCAAGGGCCTTCTGGTGCTGGAGCAGCATATCGAGCATCCGCACGAAAGCAGCCTGTTCGGCCAGTTTCCCGGCTTCCAGCACAACCACCACGCGACCGATTTCTTTTGCGATTATTTGCGCCTTGTCACGCTCGGTTCCGACAAGCCTTACGAGCTGGAAGCCCTGATGGACGAGGAAATCGAGACCCATCACGGCGAGGACGCCACCATGGTCACCGCCGTTAACAACATCGCCGACAGCCTGCCGGCCATCGGCATCGTCGCGGCGGTGCTTGGTGTCATTCACACCATGGCCTCTATCACCCAGCCGCCGGAAGTCCTGGGCGAATTGATCGGCGGCGCGCTTACCGGCACGTTCATGGGCGTGTGGCTGGCCTATGGCTATATCGGCCCGATGGCCAATTCGCTGCGCCAGATCCTGGAGGCGGAATCGAAATACCTGCAATGCCTGAAAGTCGGGCTTTTGGCCCATTTGCAGGGCTTCGCTCCCTCGATCTCGATCGAATATGCGAGGAAGGCTTTGCTCAGCGAGGTGCGCCCGACCTTTGCCGAAGTGGAAGAGGCGACGCAGGCCTTGCCGGCGCCGACCGCTTAGGGGCTAGGGATTAGGGGCTGGGGGCTAGGGAATAAAAATGCAAAATTTTGCGAAAACTGTCCTCGAAAAGGCAATGAAAAAAAAGAAATGTTTAGCCCCGCTTAATTTACGCGATGTATCTTTTAATCTCGAATCCCTAGCCCCTAGCCCCTAGCCCCTTCCCATGGCCGATCCCCCCAAACAGCAAGCTCCCATCATCATTATCCGCAAGAAAAAGAAAGGCGGCGGCCATGGCGGCCATCACGGCGGCGCGTGGAAGGTCGCCTATGCCGACTTTGTGACGGCCATGATGTCGTTCTTCCTGCTGCTGTGGCTTTTGAACGTGACGACCGACATCCAGCGCCGGGGCATCGCCGACTATTTCTCGCCGGCCAGCGTGTCCAAATCCGAATCCGGCGCCGGCGGCGTGTTCGGCGGCCAGAGCATCACCACCGATGTCGGCGCCGAGATCTCGCAATACACGCCGCCCGCCATCGCCAAGGTGACGGTCCCGACGGCGGGCAAGGGGCAG
>DATKSH010000233.1:0-3265 GCA_035531735.1 Alphaproteobacteria bacterium | reverse complement strand
AGCGAATTCAGCTTGTTATGGCGAGTTTATGTCGCTACACTGGCCGGCGAATCGTACGCGTAAGGACTTGGAATCTCCCCCCATCTCTTCTAGACATAATCGGTTTCACAGCGCGGCGCAGGGCTGCGATCACGGAAAGGTATCGGCGATGCAAACATCTGGTTCGAGCTTGTGGCGCGGCGGTTTTGCCGCCCTGCTGGTGGCGCTGGCCCTGTCCGCCAATCCCGCCCTTGCGAAGGGCAACAGCGCGCGAAACAACTTCACCAGCGGCAATGTTCCCTCCGCCTCCGACACCGCGGCGATGGAAAACGTGGCCCCCGATTCCCACAGCGATCACGCCCCGCAAAACCTGATGGACGAGGCCAGCGCGCCCAACCCGGCGCAGGCAATGGCCAATGCCAGCGAGGACGAATCCAACGATCCGATGGCCAATTTCGGGCCTTCGAGCGGCACCGTGGTCGGCAACCGGGCGCTTGAATTGCGCGACGAAGTGTTGCGTCTGCGGGCCTCGGTCAATCTCAATTCCAACGAATTCTCGATCCTGCGCTCGTCGGGCGCGGCCGGCGCGGTGCAATATCACAGCACCGTCGCGGCCATCACCGCGCGGTTGCAGAACGGCACCACCCGCGGCAACCCTATCCTGGAGCGCCAATGGGAAGAAGCCGATGCCAGCCTCGACCAGGTTAGCACCTCGCTGGGACGGCTCAACACCCTGCAAACCTCGGTCGAATCGGACGCCTCGCTAGCGTCCTATTTGCTCGAATCGATTCAGGCGGCCTTTGATTTATCCGGCGCGGTCGATGAGGATCACGATCAGTTAAAGATGCTGCGCGACGAAGTGAGCCGCCTCGTGGTGCAAATCGACTACCTGCGCAACCAGACCACCGCCGATATCGAGCGCCAGACCAACTACCTGACCACCGAGCGCGCCAATTTGCAGGCCCTCGCCTTCTCGATCAGCCGCGGCGAGTTGCTGGGCAACAGCCTCGCCAACCGGCCGGTGATCGTCAACCCGGCGCCGGTCGCCACCATGCCGGGGCAGCAAAGCTATGCCGAGCCGGGCGTGGCCGGGCCGGAACCGATGTCGCCCGGCCAGTATATGCAAGAATCCGGTGTCTCGGCGCCGGCCGACGGCAATATCGCGACCTCCAATCCCAATGTCGGGATTGCGCCGTCGCTCGGCCGCCTGCTGGTTTTGATCCGCTATAACCGGCCCAACGTTCATTACGAGCAACAGCTTTCGCAAGCGATCGGCACCGCCCTCGAACGCCGTCCCAACGCCCAATTCGCCATCGTCGCCGTATCGCCGGCCTCCGGCGATCCCGCAACGCTGGCGCAGGAAGAGGAAACCGCCGAGCGCAAGGCGCAGGACGTCCGCCGTTCGCTGGTGCAGCTTGGCCTTTCGCCGTCGCGCATTTCGATGGCCAACACCCAGACCCAAAGCGCCCAGATGCCGGAAGTGCATGTGTATGTGCGGTAAATTCTGCCGTTAAGCATAAAATCCGGATTCTCTCCTAAAACCAAATACTTGACAGCAGGCTAAAACAGTCTTCAGGCATTGTTTTTATTTTCGTAACGGGGCTTATATATTCGATACGCATTTTAACGGAGCATCATTATGACCGAACCGGATTGGCTTAAAAATAAAAACCATCGTAAAAAATGGAAAGAAAGAAGTGGCGCTGATGCGGACATGGTGCCAGAAGAATTTGTTCGCACTTATTACGCGGCTGAAATTTCGAGTGGTGAAATACATCGTGGCTTAATTCGTCGTGAAGACCCTGCTTTATATTGGAAATTATACAATGATGGTCTATGGGATTCTCTTAACATACCAACAAAACCGCAACACAATACCAAATTGCTAGAAAATTGGAAAGCGGGTGCCGCCATAACCCCACGAGAAGCAATCCGCCTTTATGAGCTTGAGAGAAAGCGTACTCGGCGGGCAACCCGCCCCCCCTCAACCAGTGCCCCCGAAGATGTAATACCAACGCGCTTTGAATGATTCACGAGATGAAGAAGCTTCGGAAATCAACTTGAATCGAGGAGATGGGTACGTGGAGCCATTAATTGTGAGTTGGTATGAGATGTCGGGAGCCCTCCCCTAACCCCCCGCAAGCGAGAGGGGGGTAGGCCGTGCTACTTGGCCTATTGATTTCTCCCAATAGAGATAGGCCCTAACGAAACCCTTCAATTCGCCGAAATATCCACCCGGTCCATGTCGCCGCTCTCGACGTTGGCGCCCATCGCGCGCACGTTGATGCGGGCGCTTGAGATGCCCTTGGCGGTCAGGTAATCGCGCACCGCCAAGGCGCGGGCCAACGAGAGACGCCGCGCGTCGCGCGGCGAGGTGCTTTGCCCCAGCGCCGCATAGGCGGTCAGCGTCACCCGCACGCCGCCATGGTTTCTCAGCAACTGCACCAGCTTATGCAGCGTCGGCAAATCGTCGCGGCCGATATTCTCGGAACCGGTGGCGAACGGCAAGCTCGACAATTCGGCCGGGATCACGAAATGGTTGCCGGGAATCATCTGGCCCTGGCTATTGATCGCCGGCGGCCGCAGCGCGCGCGGCGGCGGGTTGTTGTCGCGGATCGGCGGCGGCAAGAGGGGATTGGCGTCGGACGGCAGGCCGGGCGCGGATTGCGGCACCGGCTCCAGCGCCGCGCCGGGCGGCGGCGGCAGCGAGCCGCTTTCGAGCGGCGGCAAGGGCCCGGCCGGCAATTGCGGTGTCACGAGGCCGCCGCCCTCGATCGGCATCGGCGGCGCGATTTGTTGCGGCAGCGAGGCGACGCCGGACGGCGTGACCGGCGAGGGCAAGGATCCCGTACCGCCGCTTTCGGCCAAGGGCCCGACGCAGCCGACCGCGCCGCCGCCATTGATGCCGGAGCAGCTCCAGGTCCATGGGCCGGCGCCGCTGACGGCCGAGGCGATGCCGGCCGCGCACAATCCGCTTTGCGGCGCGACGAGGGTCGGCACGCCCGAGGCGCCACCGCAGGCGCCGACCACCGGCGCCGGCGGTTGCAGGGGTGCGGTGCAACTGACGGTCATGCCGCCGTTTTCGCCGAGGCAATTCCAGTTCCACGGCCCTTCGCCGCTGAGCGGCGTGACGGTGCCGGCGGCGCACAGGCTGTGGGCCGGCGGCGAAACGTCCGGCACGCCGTTGGCGCTGCCGCACAGGCCGTTGACCATCGGGCCCGGCGGCGGCGGTGCGGGCACCGCGGCTTTTTGCGCGGTGCAGGTGGCGGCGTAGCCGCCATTGAGG
>DATKSH010000232.1:0-5402 GCA_035531735.1 Alphaproteobacteria bacterium | reverse complement strand
GTCCGCGCTAATCACCCCGACCTCGGCAATTTCGTCCCCGCCGCCGCGCGTTGCTGAAGCACTTCGCGGCGGAAAGCGAATAATTTAGCCGGGCGGCCCGACGCGCCGCGCGTGACGGCGCCTGTTTCCTCGACCAACCCCTGCGCCTCGATCAAACGCCGGAAATTCTGTTTATGCAATCGCAAGCCGGCCAAAGCCTCGACCGCGCTTTGCAACTGTAAAAGCGTGAAACGGCCCGGCATCAGCTCGAACACCACGGGACGATATTTGATCTTGGCGCGCAACCGCGCCATCGCGGTCGCGACGATGCGGCGATGATCCTGCGCCATCGGCAGGCCGAGCGCCGCCGCCTTGCGGTTTTTTCCGCGCGCCACCTCATCCACCAACCCCGCCTCCCACAAAAGCTCATCGCGTTGCAAAACCAGTTCCTCGTTCCACTGCCGCTCGTCCTTGGGGAAGGCGATGTCGACGCGCCGCGCGCGCGCGCGCTTCGACGCCGCGTCCGTGCCCGCTTCTTGCCACGCGCGCAAGCCGGGGCGGATAACGCCCGCGATCATCGCCGGTTTGCCCTTGCGATGATCTTCCCACGGGAAATGGGCATACCACGGCGACCATTGCGCCTCGTTGGCCGCCGCCGCCCGCACCAAAGCCAGATAACCGATCGAAACCATGCGCCGATCGTCGGACGTGCGGTCTTTATCGGCAAAGGTATAAAGCTGCTCGACATAGCCGAGCGGCGGCCCGCCACCGGCCGCGACCCACGCGCGCAAACCCTGTTCCAGCGTGCGATGGCCGGTTGCAAACGGGCCCGAAGGCAAGGCCAGCGGCGCATGGATGAGAATCTGCGGCGCGTCGCCGATCACGGCGACGATCACCGCGTTCAATTCGATTTTAGCGCCGCTATCGGCGGATTGGATTTTTTTGCGCACGCGCCGCTCCCTGCCATCATTGTCGGCGGCGCGGTGCGCGCGGTCAATATTTCACGGCGATGAAAACCTTACGTCCCCGGCCCGTTGCTGTAGCCGCCGTTATAACCGTTGTTGTTATTGTTGTTGGACGGATAGCCGTTACTGGGCGGGTAATTGTTGTTATAGTTGCTATTGTTGTTATAGCCGCCGTTACCGGCCGGCGCGTTCGACGAACTGCTTTGCGAGGAATCGAAGGCATCGACGGCATAGCCGCCCGCCGCGCCGACCGCGGCACCGATCGCCGCGCCGCACGCGACGCAGCCGCCGGTCACCACCGTGACGACCGCGCCGGTGCCGGCGCCGATCGCGCCGCCGGATAACATCCGTTGCTGGGTGTCGTCGAGATTGGCGCAGCCGGCGAGCGCGAGGCCGCCCAGCGCCAGCACGACCACGCGCGCGAAAACCGATGCTTTCATGGAACCCTCCTTGTCGGCCGAATCACTTTAACGATGCGTCTTCCCTGCTTAAAAGGAGAAAGTTGACGCTCTGTTAATGGCAAGCCCCAAAATCGGCTGCGCCAAAACGCCGCCGGTTGCCGTTACGATAACGCAACGAGGCTCGACCCCGCGTCATTATCATGTTAACGAATGCCGTTCCTCCACCCTTTCCAAGGGGTCATCCATGTACAAGCTTTATTATGCGCCCGGCGCCTGCTCGATGGCGATCCATGTCGCGCTCAACGAATGCAGCCAGCCGGTGCAGCTTGAAAAAATCGACATCCGCGCGCCGCGCCCGCCGGAATTTTTGAAGATCAATCCGCGCGGGCAGGTGCCGGTCCTGGTCGAGGACGGCGCGGTGTTGCGCGAAGGCGCCGCGATCCTCATCCATGTGCTGGAGAAACACCAAAATCCGTTGCTGCCCAAAAGCGGACCGGCGCGCGACGCAGCGCTTGAATGGCTGATGTTCTGCAACGCGACCCTGCATCCCGCCTATTCGCGCTGCTTCTTTTTGATGCGCAACGCGAAGGACGAAGCGGCCAAGGAACACCTGCTCGGCGTCGCCATGGCGATGGTCGATAAATTATGGGCGGAGGTCGAGGACCGGCTCGGCGCGCACGCCTTCCTCGCCGGCGATGAGATCACCATCGCCGATATTCTTATGACCGTGATCGCCAATTGGGGCGATCATTTGCCGGCGCGGCCGGCCATCGGCCCGCACACCAGAAAACTTTTGCAAACCGTGATCGCGCGCCCGGCCTATAAGAAGGCGCTGGAAACCGAGAAGGTGGAATACAAGGCGGCGGCGTAAACGGCTTGCCGCTCACCACGAAAACAGCAAGTTAAGCGGCTTGCCGCGCGTTACGCGGATTTGCTTTTTCTGCTGCTGGCCGTCGCAAGTGGCGGAAATCGTATAAGCGCCGGGTGGTAGCTTGGCATAAAATAAGGGCCCGGTGCCGCTGACAGCAAGATCGACGCCGTCGCCGTGAATGCTGATGACGACGTCGGCGGCGAAAGCGCCGCTTCGGTCGGCGTTGATGACATGCAGATTATAATCTTTCTTCATCGCCTCCAGCGCCTTGCGCTCGTCCTCGCCGATGCCGCCCGTCACATAGGTGACATCGCCTTTTATCACCGGCTGCAGGCCGGCGATGTCGCTATCGGCGGCGTCGCCCGACAAATCGACGGCCGAGCCGCTCTTGGCCGCCGGCGCGGCGGCGCTTGGCATGGTTGCGTTTTGGCCACCCGGCGCAGGCAGCGTGGTGGCCGGTTGCGCGCCGGTCGGCGCGGCAATGCCATTGACGCCGGCATGATCGGCCGGTCCCCCGATATAGGTGATGGTGGCCCATGCCGGCCGCGCCATGCCGCCCGCCAGCAAAAAGGCGGCGACGGCGATACACGCGGCGGTTGCGATGCGGCGGCGGCGGCGGAGAAGCTGTTTCATGTCGACCTCCCGGTTGTTTCCGAAAGTTATCTTGCTCCCTTGGCATGGATCAACTTTTCGGCTTTTGTGTGGCCGGGGGCCCTGCCTTCGCACGGCCATGATCGACCGCTATTGACCGGGCTTGCCACAAGAGTAAGCCGGTTAGGCAGGCCGCGCCGCCGGCGCATTAACCATTCCAACCATGTCCCTATCCGAACCCGATTCCGAATCCCCCGTTCCGCCGAAAAAACGGCGCGGCCGCTGGCTCGTGCTGATCGGCCTTTTGCTAATCGCCGCCATCGCCTGGTACGGCCTGCACGGCGCGGCGCCGGCCAAGCATGGCCATGCCGGCGGCGAAACAGTGCCGGTCGGCGCGGCGCTGGCGCAAAAAACCGACATCGGCATCACCTTTCAGGCGCTCGGTACCGTGACGCCGCTCCATGACGTCACCGTCCGCAGCCGCATCGACGGCCAGTTGATGAAAATCGGCTTCACGGAAGGACAAATGGTCAAGCCCGGCGATTTCCTCGCCGAGATCGACCCGCGCCCTTATCAACTGGCCTTGATGCAAGCCGAAGGCGCCCTGCAACGCGACGCGGCCCTCTTGAAAAACGCGCGGCTCGACCTCGCGCGCTATAAAAAACTGCTGGCCGAAAACGCGGTCGCGCGCCAGCAATACGACACGCAAATTTCCCTTGTCGCGCAGGACCAAGGCAACGTGAAAGCCGACCGGGCACAGATCGACACCGAGAATCTCAATCTCACCTATTGCCACATCACCGCGCCGGTCGCGGGGCGCGTCGGCTTGCGGCAAGTCGATACCGGCAATTATGTGCAAACCACCGACGCGGGCGGCATCGTCGCCATCACCCAGTTACAACCGATCTCGGTCATCTTCACCCTGCCGGAGGATGACCTGCCGACGATCATGAAGCGCCTTGCCCAAGGCGCCACGTTGCCGGTCACCGCCTTTAACCGCACCGGCAACCAAAAACTCGAACAGGGCACGCTGAGCGCGGTCGACAACCAGGTCGATCCCTCGACCGGCACCGTCAAGATGCGCGCGCAGTTCGCCAACACCGACGACGTGCTGTTTCCCGACCAATTCGTCAACATCACGCTGCTGGCCGATACGCTCAAAGGCGCGATCGCGGCGCCTTCGGCGGCGATCCAGCGCGGCACGCCCGGCACCTTCGTCTACCTGATCCAGCCGAACCATACCGTCAAAGTGCAGCCGGTCACGCTCGGCCCCTCGCAAAACGACAAGGTCGCGATCACGAAAGGCCTCGTCGCCGGCGACATGGTGGTGGTGGACGGCGCCGACAAATTGCGCGACGGCGCCAGGATTTCATTGCCGGGCGAGGCGCGTGGAGAGGAAAAGAATTAGTCGTCCCTACCGTCGAGGATAAAGAACCATGGTTCGGCCGTGACCGGCGCAAAGCCCTCCCCCCTTGGGGGGAGGGTTGGGTGGGGGGTCGCGGCATGAAAGACCCCCCACCAAGGCCGCCTAAAAAATTTGCTGTGCAAATTTTAAGGCGGCCTATCCTCCCCCCAAGGGGGGAGGAACCCGGCCGCGAGTGCGTTCTTCATTTCAAGCGATCAGGACGAAAGGAAGAATCCCGCATGCCGCATGCCAAATGCCGACCCCTATGAACCCCTCGCGCCTCTTCATCCTGCGGCCGGTGGCGACCTCGCTTTTGATGGCGGCGATCCTCCTGGTCGGCGCGGTGGCGTTTCATTTCCTGCCGCTCTCGGCCCTGCCCGAGGTCGATTACCCGACCATCCAGGTGCAAACCTTCTATCCCGGTGCGGGGCCGCAGGTGATGACCTCCTCGGTCACAGCACCTCTCGAGCGGCAATTCGGCGAGATGCCGGGCTTAAAGCAAATGTCCTCGGTCAGCTCGGCCGGCGCGTCCGTCATCACCCTGCAATTCAATCTCGGCCTTGATCTCGACATCGCGGAACAGGAAGTGCAGGCGGCGATCAACGCCTCGGGCAACCTGTTGCCGGCCGATTTGCCGGCGCCGCCGATCTACGCCAAGGTCAACCCGGCCGACGCGCCGATTTTGACGCTCGCCATCACCTCGAAGACCCTGCCGCTGACGCAAGTCGAAGACCTCACCGACACGCGCCTCGCGCAAAAAATCTCGCAACTGCCCGGTGTCGGCCTCGTCAGTTTATCGGGCGGCATGCGGCCCGCCGTGCGCATCAAGGTCAACCTGGCGGCGCTGGCCGCCTACGGCCTCAACATCGACGATCTGCGCACCACCATTTCCAACGCCAATGTCAACACGCCGAAGGGCAGTTTCGACGGGCCGATGCGGTCATGGACGGTGAATGCCAACGACCAGCTTAAAAGCGCGGCCGAATATAACGACATCGTGGTCGCCTATAAGAACGGCGCGCCGGTATTCCTGAAAAACGTCGCGCAAGTTCTCGACAGCGCCGAGAACACGCAACTCGCCGCATGGATGGGAACCGCAGTCGCGGTTGCGACCGGCGCGCAAGCGCCGGGCGCAGAGCAGTCGCGGGGAAAAATAACGCCGGCCATCATCCTCAATGTCCAGCGCCAGC
>DATKSH010000231.1:0-8556 GCA_035531735.1 Alphaproteobacteria bacterium | reverse complement strand
TAGGGGCTAGGGGCTAGGAAAAGTGAAGCCAGATTTCTTGGAATGTCTATCAAAAAACAGGGGCCTTAGAGCCTATCTCGATTTGATGGAAACGGTCAGCCAAGCAGCGTGATCGGTCCCCCTCCCCTTGTGGGAGGGGTTAGGGGTGGGGGAGTGAGGCTTGGTACAATGTTTCAGGACAAAGAACAAATATCCAGCACACGGATGCCCCCCCCCTCTCTAACCCTCCCCACAAGGGGGAGGGGATTCCGCCTGCCCCCGCGGCACTGGCGGTTTCATCATTTCGGGATACACCCTAGCCCCTAAATCCCAGCCCCTAGCCCCTTCACGATTTCCGCCAATTGCCGCCTTGTCGCCGCACGCGTGCCGCCGGTATCGACCACATGATCGGCGCGGCGGCGTTTTTCGGCGTCGGGCATCTGATGGGCGCGGATGGCGGCAAGTTTTTTCCGCGTCATGCCCTTGCGGCGCAGGGTGCGAGCTTGCCTGATTTTCTCCGGCGCGGTGACGCAAATGGTGACATCGCAGCGCCTTTCCGCGCCGGTTTCGAACAATAGCGGGATGTCGAGGACGGCGGCGGGGGCTTTTCGGCGGCGCGCGCGGCGCAGGAATTCTTCCTCGGCCTGCCGCACCAATGGATGAAGGATTTTTTCGAGTTTTTTTAGTTGCGCCGGCTTGCCCAAAACCATCGCGCCGAGAACCCGGCGGTCGACGGCGCCGGCGCGGAAGGCTTGCGGGAACAAACGCGCGACCGGCCGCACACCCTTGCCTCCTTTGGCCAAAAGCTTATGCACCGCCGCGTCGGCGTCATGCACCGACAAACCGAGATCGCCCAAAATCGCCGCCGCCGCGCTTTTGCCCATGCCGATGCCGCCGGTCAGGCCGATGACGATCATGCTTTCTGTCCTTCCAGAACATGGCGGCGCAACTCTTCCGTCACTTGCGGTTCGCGGCCGAAAAAGGCGGCGAAGGCGGGGCGCGCCTGATGCAAAAGCATGCCGAGCCCGTCAAGAATACGGTTGCCGCGCGCCTCGGCGCGTTTCAGCAGATCGGTTTTCAGCGGCGCGTAAACAAGGTCGCTAACGAGGGCCTCGCGCGGCAGGTAGGTGAGCGAAAGCTCCAAAGGCGGCTGGCCCTCCATGCCGAGCGACGTTGTGTTGATGAGAAGCGCCGCGCCTTCAAGCGCCGATGCGGCATCGTTCCATGCCACGGCCCGAACCGGCGCGCCGAATTCCCTGGCCAAACTTTCGGCGCGCGCTTGCGTACGATTGACGAGGCGGATGTCGGACACGTCCATGTCCTGCAGCGCGACGATGGCGGCGCGCGCCGCGCCGCCGGCCCCCAGCACCACCACCGGCCTTGCGCGGGGATGGAAGCCGACCGAGAGGATGTTATGGGTGAAGCCGTAAGCATCGGTGTTAAAGCCGGCCAGCGTGCCGTCCTTATGGGCGATCACGGTGTTGACCGCGCCGATGCGGCGCGCCATGGGATCGGCGTGGTCGACCAGCGCCAGCGCCGCTTCCTTGTGCGGGATGGTGAGATTGGCGCCGATGAAGCCCGATTGGTGCAGGTTTTTAAGGGTCAGCGCGAGTTTTTCCGGCGGCACCGGCAGGGCTTCGTAACTGCCGGCGATATTGTGCTGGCTAAGCCAATAGCTATGCAGGCGCGGCGACTGCGAATGCGCGACCGGCCAGCCGATGACGGCGGCCTTGATGGCGGGTCCGTTCATGTTCCGGCTCCCTTCATAGGCGCGGCTTCGCGCCGGTTCAAAAGCATCATGATCTCGGCGGCGGTTTCCTCGATCGAGCGGCGGGTGACGTCGATCACCGGGCAGCCGAGGCGCGCGAACAAGCGCCGCGCTTCGCGCAGTTCCTCGCCGACCGCCGCGGGATCGGTATAGGCGCTGGCGGCGTCGTGGCGCAAAAGCTTGAGCCGGCTTTTGCGGATTTCGACCAAATTATCGGCGTCGTTGGTCAGGCCGACGAGAAGAGGTTTCGGGTAAAGGCTCATGTCGGGCGCGGGGTGGCCGGGAATGATTGGTATATTGGCCGCCTTGATGCCGCGATTGGCCAAATAGACGCAGGTCGGGGTTTTCGAGGTGCGCGAAACGCCGAGAATAATCACATCCGCGTTGGCCAGTTGCCCGGCGCCGTGGCCGTCGTCCGCGGCGATGGCGTAATCCATCGCGTCGATGCGGGCGAAATAATCGGCATCGAGCGCATGTTGCCGCCCCGGCGCATGGGCGGATTCGGCGCCGAACATGGCGGCCATCGCGCCGAGGATGGGATCAAGCACGGGGATACCGGCGATATTATTGTCGCGGCAAAAATCCTGCACGGCGCGGCGCAACTCCTCGTCGACGAAGGTATAAAGCACGAGGCCCGGCCATTGGCGGATGCCCTCGAACACAAGGTCGAGCTGGCGGCGCGTGCGGATCAGGCTCCAGAAATGCTCGCGCGCCTCGATATGATCGAATTGCGCGAGGCAGGCGCGGGCGATGGCGTTGATAGTCTCGCCGGTCGCATCGGATACCAGATGAATGTGGAAGTGCTTGTCGTTCATTCCATGCACAGGCGCCGGGAAAGCGGGGATAATTCGCTCATGCGCCGGATGATGCCATTATCATGCCCGTGTTGCCATAGTCGCCAACAGGGATCGGCAACGGGGACGATAAAGGCGCAAGGCAGCGGAATTACGGGGATAAGATTGGCGCGATTTATCCCGGCAATTCACAGGTTTCGGCGAGCCCATGTTCATGGACGATATTTCGTTTATGCACATATATGTTGAAATCGAACGGTGATGCGGTGGCTTGATAAAGATCTGTAAAAGTCGGCCGAAACAAGCGATATATTTTATCCCCGCGATCCAAGGACCCAACCTCAACCACCATTACTTATATAAAAAGAGATTAGGAAAAAAGAAGGTATGAAAACCGCAAAGCCGATCCTCGATGCCTTGCATGGCAAGCAAGCGACCCATGTGCCTCTATGGCTCATGCGGCAGGCGGGACGTTACCTGCCGGAATACCGGGAATTACGCACCAAGGCCGGCAATTTCCTCGATCTGTGCCTGACGCCGGAATGGGCGGCCGAGATTACCTTGCAACCCAGCAAGCGTTTCAACTTGGACGCGGCGATTTTATTCGCCGATATTCTTTTGGTGCCTTACGCGCTGGGACAAAAACTGGAATTCAGGGAAGGCGAGGGGCCAAGGCTGGAAGCGTTGCGGGATGAAAAAGATTTGGCGCGCTTGGAATATGACGATGCCAAATTAACGCCGGTGATGGAAACGCTGGGCTTGGTGAAAAGCCGGTTGCCGGCGCAAACCGCCCTGATCGGCTTTTGCGGGGGTCCGTGGACGGTCGCCGCCTATATGATTGAAGGAAAAGGGAAAAATGGCTTTTCCAAAGCCTTGCAATGGGCGCAGGAAAAACCGGAATGGATGGAACGGCTGGTCGCGGTTTTGATCGAGGCCAGCGAAAAATATCTCTTGTCGCAAATCGCAGCCGGCGCGGAAATCATCCAGGTTTTCGAAAGCTGGGCGGGATTGCTGGATGGCGATTTGTTCGCGCGCTGGGTGACCGGGCCGACGCGGGAACTGGTCGCGCGCGTGAAAAAAGCGCATCCCGGAATCCCGGTAATCGGCTTTCCGCGCGAAGCGGGAGGGAATTACGAAAATTACGCGCGCCAAACCGGCGTCGATGTTGTCGGCATCGACCAACATGTGGACCTGGGTTATGCAAAAGAAAAACTGCAACCGCTGAAAATCCTGCAAGGCAATCTCGATCCCGGTTTATTGGCCAAGGGCGGTGAAGACATGCGCGCGGCGGCGGAAAAAATCCTCGCCATGCTCGGTCCGCGCCACATCTTCAATCTCGGCCATGGCGTCTTGCCGCAAACGCCGCCCGCCCATGTCGCGGAACTGGCGCGGCTGGTGCATGCGTACAAAGCGTGACGTCATTCCGCAAAATTCCTTTTCCGCCGCAAAGCGGAAAAGGAATTTATGCGGAATCCGATCTGGTTTCTTTCGGTCGGAAACCAGATCGGATTCCGGATCGATTTTACTTCGCCGCGCTTGCGCGTGCCGAAGATAAAATTGTCCAGAATGACCCCCCTTAATGGCCGCCCTTTGGCTTTGCGTAACAACATGACAAAAACCGCCGTTATTTTGTTCAATCTCGGCGGGCCGGATGGGCCCGAAGCGGTGACGCCGTTTCTCTATAATTTATTCCGCGACCCGGCCATCATTCGCTTGCCGCCGCCGCTGCGGCAGGTTGTGGCAGAGCTGATTGCAAGGAAACGCGCGCCTATCACGCGGGAAATCTACGCCAAGCTCGGCGGGTGCTCGCCGATTTTCGCCAATACGCAGGCGCAGGCGCGGGCGTTGGAAAAGCGTCTGGGCACGGATTTCCGCTGCTTCGTCGCCATGCGCTATTGGCACCCTTTTGCCGAGGGCGCGGCGCGGGCGGTCAAGGAATTCGCGCCGGATGAGATTATCTTGCTGCCGCTTTATCCGCAGTTCTCGACCACCACCACGGCATCGAGTTTCAAATCGTGGGAAAGGGCGGTGCGCCGCGCCGGGCTCCATGCGCCGACGCGGAAAATCGACCGCTACCCCGCTATGCCGGGTTTTATCGCGGCACTGGCGGAAAACGCGCGCGAAGCGTGCAAGGGCTTGGCGGCGGCACATAACGCCGCACCGCGTTATTTGTTTTCCGCCCACGGCTTGCCGGAGAAAATCGTCCGCGCCGGCGATCCTTACCCGGCGCAATGCGCGCAAACGGCGGAAGCCTTGGCGAAAGAGCTTGGCCTAAAGCGCGGGGATTGGGTGCTTTGCTATCAAAGCCGGGTCGGGCCCCTGAAATGGATCGGCCCCGCGACCGATGAGGAAATTGCCCGCGCCGGGCGCGACGGCGTGCCCATCGTCATCGTGCCGATTGCCTTTGTCTCCGAGCATTCGGAGACTTTATACGAAATCGACATGCTTTATCGCGCCTTGGCGCAAAAAGCCGGCGTGCCGGCTTTCGCCCGTGCGCAAACCGTCGGCGCCGCGCCGGCCTTTATCGCGGGGCTTGCCGGATTAGTTTCTGGTTGCTAGAGGCTAGCAACAACCAGCAACTAGCCACTAGCCACTATGCCCTACCCATGGCTCAAGGCCCTGCATGTGATTTCGGTCATCGCCTGGATGGCGGGGATGCTGTATCTGCCGCGCCTGTTCGTTTACCACGCCGACGCCGCGCCCGGTTCCGCTTTATCGGAAACCCTCAAGGTGATGGAGCGGCGCTTGCTGCGCCGCATCGTCAACCCGGCGATGATTTCGACCTTCGTATTCGGCATCTGGATGCTGGCGCTGCGTCCCGATTTGCTGCGCCAGCCTTTCATGCATGTGAAGCTGGCGGCCGTCTTGGTGATGGCGGGGCTGCACGGGTTTTTCGCGCGCTGCCGGCGGAAGTTCGCGCAGGATAAAAATACCCATTCGGCCGTGTTCTACCGCGTGATTAACGAAGCACCGGCGGTTCTCATTATCCTGATCGTCATCATGATCGTGGTGAAGCCGAACCTGTAATCCCGGCCGGCCTTACCCCTGCAAGTTCTTGGCAAAAAACGCGTCCGTGCGCTGGTTGGCCAGGCTTGCCGCCGTCGCGTTATAATTCTGCCCGCCCGGCCGCGCGAAAGCGTGATCGGCCCCTTCATAGACAAAAACCTCGATTTCGGGATTCTTGCCGGTCGCGTGGAGGATTTTCTCGCGCACGGGCGGCGGCGCATATTTATCGAGCCCGGCGATATGCATCAGGAGCGGCATGCGAATTTCCCGCACCTCGTCCAGCAATTTATCGAGATCGACGCCGTAATAACTGGCGGTCGCATCGACGTCGGAGCGCGCGGCCATCAGGTAAGCCAGTTTGCCGCCGAGGCAATAACCGACGGCTCCCACCTTGCCGCTGCAACCCGGCAACGCGCGGATATAGGCGAGCGCCGCCAGCAAATCGCGCACCCCGGCCTCGGCATCGAAGCCCTTATAAAGCGCGAACGCGCGGTTCCATTCACCCTCGGTCTTGTCGGTGATCTGGATGCCCGGCTCTTGCCGCCAGAACAAATCGGGGCATAAAGCGATATAACCCTTGGCCGCGTAATCGTCGCACAGCTTGCGCATGGCGGGGTTGACGCCGAAAATTTCCTGGATCACCAGCATGCCGGCGCCGCGTCCGCCTTTAGGCATCGCGAGATAGCCGCCGAATTCCTCGTTCCCCAGCGATTTGATTTTAATGTCGGGCATCGAGCCTCCTTGGAAAAGACGAAGCGCGCAAGACGCCCGAAATTAAGCGCAATCCGCCCCGCGCGCAACCGTGCCGTTCTGCAATGCTAAAAGTTCTTCTCCACCCGCAACCCCTTTACCAGCATCTCGCATAACGGCGTATCGCCCGATTTAAAATCCAGCCGCAAAAAATAATCGCCGCCCGGCGGCAACGAAAAATCCCGCTCACCGTCCCGCGTGTCGATATGCGCAAAATCCCCCGCCAACACGCGCTTGCCGTTCGCCGTTTCGGCCGTGAGCCGCCAGCGCGGCAACGGGCAATAAAGATTTTCCGCGCGGAAAGCGAGGCGATAGGAACCGCCCGCCAAGGGATCGTCGAAAAACAGGCTCCATTTCCCATAAGCGCGGTCGAAAGTGGCTATCGCGTTGGTGAGATTATGCGCATTGGTGAAGTCCTCGGCATGGAGCGGCAATGCGACCGTCACCCAATCCTGCCGGAAGCGCGCGCCCGCTTGGGCGATGCGGCGAATATCCATAAGCGCCGCGTGCAATTTTCCCGGTGGCCATTCTTTGCGCCGCCAGATATGCACCGTAATGCCGTCGGCGAGGTGAAAGGCAACCGGGTCGCGGGTGAAGAGATCGGCGCGCGCTGCCGGCGGCGGGAACTGGTCGAACGCCGCCGTCACCACTTTTTGGCCCTTGGGGTCGAGGTGATACTGCGCCGGCGCGGCCACCACATAAACATCCGCCGAAGCAAAGGCGTCCAAAGGCGCCGGCGACAGGCGGTCGATCTCCGGCGTTTGCAAAATGCGCGGCAACATCGCCTGATCGTGCAGGATGTCGCCGAACACCGAATAGAGAACGCCGGTGCTGTAGGCGATCGACGACCCGATCACATAAATCCGCTCGGCGGGCGTCGTGGTCTTTTGCAGGTATTTCGCCAACCTGATCCATGCGGCATAATCGGGCCGCACCACCGGCGGCCGTGGCGCCGACATAATCCCCACCGGCCAATCGTCGGAGGGCCAAATCCTGACCGGCGAAAACCACAAGGCGTAAGCGCTGTTAAAGACAAGCGCCGCAATCAAGAATCCGGGCAGGAATTTTCCCACGCCTTTTCTTGTTTCAAGGCGGGCATGGCGCCGGTTCTTTTTGGCCGGGTAACCGATCAGGAACGCAAACCACCCCGCCAAGCCGGTCAAAACGAACAACGGCACCGCGTGCAGCAAATAATGATGCGCCGCCTGGCACGGCCCCGCGCACCACATGACCAGCCAGATCAAGGTAAAAGCCGTGACGAACAACGCCAGTTTGCGCCCGCTTTTTTCCGCGCGCGCCAAGAGCCAAACCCCGCTTGCGCCCAGCGCCAACAATCCCAAGCCGAAAATCCCGCCGACGAAGGACATGAAATAAAGCGCCGGCCTTTTATAGGACCCATAAAGCCATGTGTAATTAATCGTCAAAGCATCGTGCAAATACCCCGGCTCGACCGCGGCCAGAAGCGCCAGCACCGTCACCCCGGCGATCAGCGAGAACAGAACGGCGCGCAGAAGCGAACTTCCTCCCCCCCGGAGGGGGAGGAAGCAAAAACCGATGCGCTTGCGCATCGTCCCCGCGAAAGCGGGGACCCACTTCGCCTGTGGCGAAGCTAAGTCCTTGGTTTTTGCAGGTGGGGGGGGCATTTTCTTACACGATTTTCCCCACATTTCCGCAAACCCCAAAACCCCCGCCGTCGCCAGCAAAGCCAGCGCCGGGTAGGCAAAATGCCGGCGCAGGATGATCGCCGCGCCCAAACACAATCCCACCGCCAGCGCGTCGCGCCAGAAATCCCGCCCCATCCGCGCCGTCGCGGCGAAACCGAATCCGAACACAATCAGCCCCGCCGCACCGATGTCGGGATAGCCTTCCAAAAGCGACAGCCACAAGGGCGGCACCAAAGCCGCCGCGACCACGGAAAACAAAAACGCCCGCGCCCAGTCCCACCCCAACGCGCGCCGCAAAACGAAGGCGAACGCCGTTTCGTAAGCGACGAAAAACACCAGGAAATTGGTGACCAAGAACACCGTCCGCGTGACGCCGAACAGGTAAAAACCCACGAAGGACGGCAGTGCGAAAATGTAATTGTAATTATTGGCGAGCGACGCGCGGAACGCTGCCCAGCCTTGCGCGAAGCCGCGCCCGAACAGCGCGAAATCGACATGCGCCATGTCGAAATACATGACATGGTCCCACGCGTAAATCTCGCGCTCGTGATGGACGTAAAGCGCGACGAACGCCGCCTCGGCGCCGATCAGGGCC
>DATKSH010000230.1:0-3497 GCA_035531735.1 Alphaproteobacteria bacterium | reverse complement strand
GCTTGGACGACAGCAATTCCAGCACGCGCATGTCGATTTGCATGGGACCGTCCCGCCGGCAAAACCCGAAGGATTTACCATCGCGCAAGAATCCTTAAAGGACGCTTAACGCCAGCGCCGCAAAATCATGAAAATAAAGGAAAGTAAAACCTATTTGCCCTGCATCAGCCCGCTGACGAATTCGGCAAGGCCGGTTTGGCGGCGGCGCTTGAGGCGTTCACTGTGAAGGATTTCTTTCACGGCGGCGACCGACTGGTCGAGGTCGCGGTTGACGATGACGTAATCGTACTCGGCCCAATGGCTCATTTCGTCGGATGCCTTGGCCATGCGGCGGTTGATCTCGGCCGGGTCGTCCTGCGCGCGCGTGTAAAGCCGCCGTTCGAGTTCGCGCCAGCTTGGCGGCAAAATGAAAACGCTGACCAAATCGTCGCGCGCTTTCTCGGCCAGTTGCTGCGTGCCCTGCCAGTCGATGTCGAACAAGACGTCGCGGCCTTCGGACAGGGTTTTTTCGACCGGCGCGCGCGGCGTGCCGTAATAATTGCCGAACACCTTGGCGTGTTCGAGCAATTGCTCGCGGTTAATCATGATGTTGAAATCGGTCATGTCGATGAAATGATAATCGCGGCCTTCGGCCTCGCCCGCGCGTTTGGGCCGCGTGGTGACCGAGACCGACAACGAAAGTTCGGAATCGGATTCGAGCAGCCGGCGCGAGATGGTGGTCTTGCCGGCGCCCGAGGGCGAGGACAACACCATCATCAGGCCGCGGCGCTGGATCAGGTTGTAGGGATCGGGGGAAGACATAAGGTGCTAGGGGCTAGGGGCTAGGGGCCAAGAGGACTATTCGGAAATATAATTAAGAAAACGTCGGACATCTATCGGCTTTTGCGTTATTTTTCCAGCTCGATTCCCTAGCCACTAACACCTAGCAACTAGCCCCTGAATGCTAAATCCCCGCCATATCCTCATCACCGGCGCTTCCGGCGGCATCGGCGCGGCGCTGGCGGAGATTTATGCCGCGCCGGGGGTAAGGCTGTCGCTGCACGGGCGCGATGAGAGCCGGTTGGCGCGGGTGGCCGAGGCAGCCGCGTGCAAGGGCGCCGAGGTTTCTACCCACAGCGGCGACGTGACCGACCAAGCCGGCATGGCGGCGTGGATCGCGGATTGCGCGCGCATGGCGCCGCTCGATGTGCTGATCGCCAATGCCGGGATTTCGGCCGGCACTGGCGCGGGACATGAAACGGCGGAACAATCAAAGGCGATTTTTGCGGTCAACCTGCACGGCGTCATCAACACGGTGCAACCGGCGATTCCGATCATGACGGCGCAGGGACGCGGGCAAATCGCGCTCATGAGTTCACTGGCGAGTTTTCGCGGCTTTGCCGGCGCACCGTCTTATTGCGCCAGCAAGGCGGCGGTACGGATTTACGGCGAGGCTTTGCGCGGCGAATTGGCGGTTTTTGGCGTCGCCGTCAATGTCGTTTGCCCCGGCTTTATCCGAACGCCGATGACCGATTGCAATCCGTTCCCGATGCCCTTCATCATGTCCGCCGAACGCGCGGCGCGGATCATCAAGCGCGGCCTTGCCCGCGACCGCGCGCGCATTGCCTTTCCGTCGGCGGCCTATTGGCTGGTGCGCCTTGCCGCGTTGTTGCCGCAGGACCTGGTCAACCGGCGGATGGCCGGGGTACCGGGAAAAAGCCCTAAAAGCTAAGCTTGCCGAAGGGCTTGGAGCCGTATATAAACCCGGCACCTGAAGAAACGGAGCCTTTTCTTATGCCAACCGAACGCACGTTATCGATCATCAAGCCGGACGCCACGCGCCGCGATTTGGCAGGCAAGATCAACGCCCTGTTGCAGGCCGGCGGCTTGCGCATCGTCGCCCAAAAGCATCTGACCCTGACGCGCGAACAGGCGGAAGGTTTTTATGCCGTCCACAAGGCGCGGCCGTTCTTCAATGACCTTTGCACCTTCATGACCTCAGGCCCGGTGGTGGTGCAGGTTCTGGAGGGCGACAACGCCGTGGCCAAGAACCGCGAGATCATGGGCGCCACCGACCCGGCCAAGGCCGCGCCCGGGACCATCCGCCGCGAATTCGCCGAGAACATCGAAGCCAATTCGGTGCATGGGTCGGACAGCCTTGAGAACGCGAAGCAGGAAATCGCGTTTTTCTTTAAGGATAGCGAGATTAGTAGCTAAGCACTCCCGCCTCCTCCCCGCTTGCGGGGAGGACGCAAAATCCTGGACTTGCGTAAGCAAGTCCTTAGATTTTGCTGGAAGGGCATGCAGTACCAGCCCTCCCCTAACCCCTCCCGCAAGCGGGAGGGAAACTGATCGCGCGAACCGAGAAGTCGCCAAATATTTTGCCAATTGCACCTTCGCGGCTATGCTTAACGATGGATGCCCGCCTTCGCGGGCTTGACGCCGTCGGAAAACCCATCCTGCCATGCGCTATCTCAAGCAACACTTATGCGAACGGCCTTACCGGCTTTTGCCGCTTTTGGTGTTTGCCTATTTCGTTTTGGCGTTTTTGATCGATCCGCATAGCGCGTTTCATACGCTCAATCTCTACGACACCGACGATTACATGCGGCTCGACGAGGTCATTCACTGGCTGAGAAGCGCGCATCCGTTCGGTATGGGCTGGTTCGATCTTTCCCAGCCGCGCCTGAGCCCCTCCGAGCATGTGGTGGTGCATTGGGCGCGGTTGGTCGATGTGCCGATCGCCTTTTTCATGCTGCCTTTTATTCACAAACTCGGCATGGCCAACGCGGCGATGATCGCCGGCATGATCGTGCCGCCGCTTTTGTTCGGAGTGCTGATGATGGCCGCGCCGGCCTTGGCGCGGCCCATGATCGGCAGGCAACGCGCCAATCTCGCCGCGATCATGGTTTTGTTTTTGCCGGCGGTGCTGTTCAATTTCCAGCCGGGCCGCGTCGATCATCACAACTGGCAGATTTTGATCGCCGCGTTCGGGTTGCTGGCCTTGCCGCGCATAACCTTGTGCGCAGACGGATGGAAAACAGCGATGGCCGCCGGCATCGTCTTCGCCTGCGGCTTATGGATCGGGGCGGAGGCGTTACCGTGGCAGATTTTGTTCGCCGCCAACCTTGCCCTCTGCGCGCCCCTGCGCGGGCGCGCGGCGATGCGCAATGCCGGCGCGTTCGGCCTCGCTTTTGCATTGGCGACCTTGGCCGTTTTGCCGCTTGCCTTGCCGCCCAGCCAATATGCCGGGCGGCAGATCACATGGTTTTCCAGCGGCTATGTGATTTTCGCGGCGCTGACCGGCGCGGTGTTCGTGATCGGCTGGCTTCTGGGCCGCATGACGGAGCGCAAGGCTTTGCGCCTCGGCTTGATGCTGGCGCTCGGTTTCATGGCGGCGATGCTGTTTTTCTTTTTGGTGCCTTCGGTGTTCGGCGGGCCTTATGACAATTTCAGTTCCATCGTCACGCCCTTGATCCTCAAGCATGTCGGCGAGGCGCAGCCTTTCATCAAGGCCT
>DATKSH010000229.1:0-8464 GCA_035531735.1 Alphaproteobacteria bacterium | reverse complement strand
ACTGGTCGCGGACGGATGCGGCATCGACCGGCGGTATTTCGACATCGAGGATCGCCCGAAAAGCCCGGCCTCGACGGAAGCGAAGATCAAAAGAAAAGGCCAGGACGTCGGGCAACTGGGCGACCGGCTGGCCTTTCGCATCATCCTCAAGACTGAGCTCGAGAATCAGAAAGGCAATCTCGATGCCTTTTGCCATAAGGTTTATAAGGCCCTGGCCACGGGAAGCGGCCGTCTCAATCCGGGCTTGGCCCCTTTTTATAAGGACCTAAAAGACCGCGACTCGCGGGAAGACCCGGTCGAAAAACATGCGAGGGAGCATACGAAACCGGGCCAAGACGCCGCTGCCGTCCGCGCCGAGGTCGAAGTGGCCCTGCGGGACCCGATGACGGTCGATTACGAAATCGAGGAACTGAGAGGCGAGATCCGGCGGCACGGGATTTTGAAAAAACCCATGCAGGCCGATGCCCGCTACGACGATTACATCACGATAGCGAAAGAAAACGGCTACCGGGCGATCCACGATACGCTTTGCCTTGTCATCGACGGGCGCGAAATCGAGATCGAGATTCAAATCCTGACCGAGGCCATGCACGAATTTAACACCTACGGGCCGCGCGCCGGGCATTCCTATTACAAAAGCGGCATGCAAGGTCATTCCGAGGAGATCGGGGATTTACGCGCTTGCGCCGGGGAAATTTTGCAGGGGCGCGCGCCGGCGCCCAATCATGTGCATGTTTACGCCAATACCGGCGAGGTGGTGCATCATAAGGGCGGCATGACGGTTTTGGATTTCGCCGTCCTGACCGACATCGAGCCGGCGCAGATCGGCGGCGCGCGGATCGGCAACCCGGATCCGTTTGCCGACCGGAATTTGCAGAGGGTTTATGGTTTAAGCGAACCGCTGCAAACAGCGGATTGCATTGCCGAATTGCTGGATCGGCAAGGACGTTCTTTGCATTATAAACTGGATTCGATGACGCCGAAACTTCCGCGCCCGGCGCTATGGGAGTATCTGCGGAGTTTGTGGCCGGCTTAAACCGCGCCCTGTTTTGGCAGGGTCATGCCGATTTCCTGGGCGGCCCGGCAGATGCGTTCGCCGATCGAGCCGACGCGGGCGGAGGCGGCGGCATAGGACGCGGCTGCCCGGCGGATGGCGGCCATGGTCTTGTCGAGCGCGACCAGGTTGGTCTGGTTGGTCATCGCCACCAAACGCTCGAGCGTTTCGTCCGAGGGGCCGGGGGCGTAAAACCGTTCGAATTCCTGAGCCATGATCTGGTCCTGTCGCGAAGTTGTTTCGATCGTCTGATGGGCTCACTTTATCGGCCAAACTTGAATTCAAGGTTAATGCGATGCAGTTTTTTTGCCGCGAATCGCGCTTTTTTTCGCATCATGATTTTCAACATTCGTTGGCGAATGTTGAGAAACTATTAATCCTGCGCTGCTATGATTCTCGCGGATGGATGGCGCGGCGCATCCGGTGCGCGCCGCAAGCCTTGCGAAAAGCCCGGTAAATCCTGATCCAACGACGGAGGCGCAGATGTCCGGCATTTTAAATATCGCCATATCGGGGCTCAATGACGCGGTCGCGCGAATCGCTAACGCCGCGTCCAACATCGTTAATGCTTCGTCAACGGCGCCGGTGCCATCGAGCGGCGCGGCCTATGGCGGCTTCGTGCCGCAAGACGTGGTGACGCTGTCGCAATCGGCCGGCGGCCAGAATTTCGGCGTCACCGATACGGCCGTGCCGCGCAATCCCGCTTACGTCGTGACGCCCGATGCGTCTTCGCCCAACGCCAACGCCGACGGGCTGGTGGCCGCGCCCAACGTCGATCTCAACGCCGAGCTGATCGCCAGCAAGGTGGCGCAGGTTACCTATGGCGCCAATGCGGATGTGGTCAAGGTGGCGCAGCAGATGCAGGATGCGCTTTTGAATATTAAAACGTAGCATTCAGGAGTCAGGGTTCGGCGTTCAGGGAATTGATCTGGCGGAAACATCTGGGTCATATTTAAGCATATGAAATTGCGTCATGGCCGGGCTTGTCCCGGCCATCCACGTCTTAATGGAGAGAAAAACGTGGATGCCCGGCCCAAGGCCGGGCATGACGCCTGTTCTATTTGATCGAATAACCCTCTAAAGTTCCCCAAATGCCGACCCCCGAATGCTGACCCCTTCCATGTCGAACGAAAATCCCGTTACCAAGAAACGCATCGTGCTGGTGACCGGCATGTCGGGCGCCGGGCTTTCGACCGCTTTGAAAGCGTTCGAGGATCTCGGTTACGAGGCGGTCGATAATCTGCGGCTCAATTTGATCCCGGCCTTGGTTGAGGATCGTACCTCGGGGCGCCGGGCCCTTGCCGTCGCCATCGACACGCGCAACGCCAATTTCTCGGTCGATGAGTTTTTGCGCGTGGCGGCGCAACTGGCGGAAACGCCCGGTCTCGACGCCAGGCTTTTATTCCTCGAATGCGCGGACGAGGCTTTGGAGCGGCGCTTCACGGAAACGCGGCGGCGGCATCCGCTCGCGCTCGACCGGCCCGTCACCGACGGCATCAAGCGCGAGCGCGAGATGCTGTGGAAATTGCGCGATGCCGCCGGCCATGTGATCGACACGTCGTTATTGTCGCTGCACGACTTGCGGCGGCAGATCGCGGGGCATTACCGCATCGAGGGCGATCCGGGGCTGACCTTGTTCGTCACCTCCTTTTCCTATCGTCACGGCGTGCCGCGCGAGGCCGATTTGGTGTTCGACGCGCGCTTTCTCGCCAATCCGCACTGGCAACCGAAATTGCGCGGCCTGAGCGGGCAGGATGAGGTCGTCGCCGCTTACGTCAAGCACGACCCCGGCTATGCGGATTTCATGGCCCATCTGGCCGGGCTTTTGCTGCCCCTCCTGCCGCGCTACCGCGAGGAGGGCAAAAGCTACCTGACCATCGCGGTGGGATGCACCGGCGGGCGCCATCGCTCGGTCGCGGTGGCGGAGGAATTGGCCACCATCCTCGCCGCCCACGGCTATGTCACCGGCATCGGGCACCGCGACCTCGATCGCGGGGCGAGTAAGGCGTGATGGGCGCATCCGCGCGCATTTGAAAACCGGCCGCGTTGCCTTGGATGCCGGTGGATGTTATAGCCAGCCGCCAATCTTCCATTTCTTTCCGCGAGGTTTCCCATGCCCACCGCCGCCGCCCAGCACTCGCAAAATCACGAGGATTTCAAGGTCAAGGATTTGGGCCTTGCCGAATGGGGCAGGAAGGAAATCAACATCGCCGAGACCGAGATGCCGGGATTGATGGCGGTGCGCGAGGAATATGGCGCAAAGAAGCCTTTGAAGGGCGCGCGCATCGTCGGTTGCCTGCATATGACGATCCAGACCGCCGTTTTGATCGAAACCTTGATTGCCTTGGGCGCGGAAGTGCGCTGGTCGAGTTGCAATATTTTCTCGACGCAAGACCATGCCGCCGCCGCCATCGCCGCCGCCGGCATCCCGGTGTTCGCGTGGAAGGGCATGGACGAAGAGGAATATTGGTGGTGCGTCGATCAGACGGTGACGGGGCCGAATAATTGGCAGCCCAATATGCTGCTCGACGACGGCGGCGATTTGACCAAGCGCGTGCATGAGAAATATCCCGAATTGCTCAAGGATATTCGCGGCGTGTCGGAGGAAACCACCACCGGCGTCCACCGGCTTTACGAGATGATGGAAAAAGGCACGCTCAAAATCCCGGCTTTCAACGTCAATGACAGCGTGACCAAGTCCAAGTTCGACAATCTCTATGGCTGCCGCGAAAGCCTGGTCGATGGCATCCGGCGCGCGACCGACGTGATGATGGCCGGCAAGGTCGCCTGCGTCGCCGGCTATGGCGATGTCGGCAAAGGCTCGGCCGCGAGTTTGCGCAGCGCCGGCGCGCGGGTGATGGTGACGGAGATCGACCCGATCAATGCCCTGCAGGCGGCGATGGAAGGTTATCAGGTGGTGACGATGGAAGATGCCGCGCCTTTGGCCGACATTTTCGTGACGGCCACCGGCAACGAAAGCGTCATAACGTTGGATCACATGCGGGCAATGAAGGATCGCGCCATCGTCTGCAACATCGGCCATTTCGATTCGGAAATCGAGATCGAGGCTTTGCGGAATTATAAATGGGACGAGATCAAGCCGCAGGTTGATGAGGTGGTGTTCCCGGACGGCAAGCGGTTGATCGTCCTTGCCAAGGGCCGCCTCGTCAATCTCGGCTGCGCGATGGGGCATCCGAGTTTCGTCATGAGCGCCTCGTTCAGCAATCAGGTTTTGGCGCAGATCGAACTGTGGCAAAATCCGGGGAAATACGAAAAGAAAGTTTACACCCTGCCCAAAAATCTCGACGAGAAAGTCGCGCGCCTGCATTTGGCCAAATTGGGGGCGAAGCTGACGAAGCTGACGCCGAAACAGGCCACCTATCTCGGTGTGCCGGAAGCTGGCCCTTTCAAGCCGGAGCGGTATCGGTATTGAGGGCTTGACTTTTATGTAACAAAATGCTACATTGATCATGAAAATAGAGCTGTTGCCGAAGGCGGAAAAACAGTTAGCGGCCATCGATCGCGTATGGTCGGTGCGCATCAGGCAGAAATTGCTGGCCTACGCCGCTTCCCCTTCAAGCCTGGCCAATCAGGTCAAAAAGCTAAAGGGGCTCGATAGCTTACGATTGCGGGTTGGCGATTACCGGGTGATTTTCGAGCAAGAAGGCGATGTTCTCAGGATCATGAAGGTCGGTCATCGCCGCGAGATTTACGATTAAGGGAGGTTCTTATGGATCGCGTGCAGATCATTCATACCCCGCAGGGCGAAAAAATGGCCGTGTTGCCGCTCGACGAATACGAGCAGCTTCGCGCCAAGGCCGGTTACGAGGATTTTGAGGAAGAGGAAGAAGAAGTCAACCAAGCCACCCGCCACGAGATCGAAGAAACAATCCGCCGCATCAAGTCCGGCGAGGAACGCACCATTCCCGGCGAGGTCGCGTTCGCCAAGCTCGACGGCGTTCATCCGGTGCGCGCGTGGCGGAATTACCGCAAATGGACCGCCGAGAAGCTGGCCAGGAAGGCGCGCATCGCCCGCGTTTACCTGACCCAGATCGAGAACCGCAAGCGCAAGGGCACCGTCGCGGTTTATAAAGCTTTGGCCAAGGCGCTCGGCTGCTCGGTCGAGGATCTGGTTGGGTAGACCGCGATCGTTTGAGGTCGCGGTGTTTTCGCTTTGACCGAAAACGTGACCTACCCGCTGCCGGAAATTTTATTGAAGGCCTTGTTCGGAACGATCTGTGGCGGCGAGGACTGGGAAGAAATCGCTTTGTTTTGCGAAGAGATGGGAATTTCCCGGAACAGATTGAGCACCAGTAAATTGCCGTCGCCGGTGACGATCATGTCGGCGCGGCCGCTGATGGCCAGTTCCAAAAACTTGTGGCTGGTCGGATCGCGACAAGCAACGACCCACTCGGTGATTTCGACCAGCTTGGCCGCCGCCATCAACGTGCGGAGCCAAGCTTGAGTGTCGGCCGGAAGAGACGCGGCTAGGTACGGCCGCGCCACGACCTCGAATAATTGCTGCCCGGTGACACTTAAGGTGCCGGGCCTTTTCGAAAGAGACCGCCAGGAACACCCACGCTCATTTTATTTTTAACGCCACTCCGAATCATGCCTTCAACCCCTCCCCCGTCCAACGTCTTGTGTTCTTGCCGTTGTACTGCATCCTTTGAAAGATGTTCGGGCGCATGCAAAATGCGATGGTTATTTCTGTGGGCCGCCACAGGACTCTGATCGGGAGTCATAGGCCTCTGATCAGGATTCAAAGGTCCCCGATCCGGAGACTGCGGATGGAACGTCTCATTAACTGCTTGAGTGACAGCTTTCTTTATGTCCTTGTCTACACCCGCAGCGAATCCTCCGAAGGCTTGATCTATTTGCTGTGTGGAAGGTGGCTCCCGAGAAAATCCGTTATTCGACGGAATTACATCAAATCCCTTTGGCGGTTTGAGCATCGCTATCTCTCCATGGGGAATAATACTTCAAAAACCAATCACATTTTACAAATGTACAATGAATAATTAGTTAGCGGTCGTGGTTAAATTTCTTTAACGGCAAAAAGAAAAACCGGGCCGGGAAATAAACCCGCATGCCGCACGAAATCCGCGACCTGATCGATTGCCCGCAATATGTCCCCGAAATTTCCTGCTGGATGTGGGAGGAATGGGATCGGGCGCGCGGCGACTCGGTTTCGAGCGCCTTTATATGTGGACCGAGCATAAGCCGGCGGTTTATGCGCGCTATGGCTATAAGGCGCTGTTTCCCGCCCAATGGCACGGGCGCGCGATTACGGTGATGGCCAAGGAACTGGCCTGAGGCGGCGTTTTAACCATAGTAAGCCACTTTCCTTCCGATCCGACATGGCTTAAGCACTAAAGAGATGCTGGAGCCGATGCTGTTTTGAGAACGGACGAGCGGTAAGCGCGGCGCGTTCTCCTCCCCTCGTGGGAGGGGTTAGGGGTGGGCGAGTGAGGCTTTGCGAAGCGCAAAAGATCCGACATTGCGCTGGTTGAACTCCCCCCTCCCTAACCCTCCCCACAAGGGGGAGGGAATCCGGCCGTTCCTGCGGCGAGGACCATTCGACAATTTCAGAAGCCGCGCCGGCATCATCATATTTCAGGTCTTTTCCGCCCATGTCGCAACCGATCGTCATCAGCGCTCCTTTCATCGCCGCCGCCGCGGTGATCGTCGCCGCGTTCGTGGTGATCGGCTTCAAGGCCGGCTTCGACGTCGCCACCCTCGCGGTGGTCGGCTTGGCCGGCATCACCGGGGGTTTGGCGTGGCTAACCTTCACCCTCACCCGCCAATTGCGCCAGCGCGACATGCAGTTGCAGCGCGCGGCGCGCATGCAAATGACGGCCGAGCGCATGCAGGGCATCGTGCAGGCCGCCCCCGGCGGTTATTGCCTGTTTAGCCCGCAGGGCAATTTGCGCGAGGCGGCGCGGGTCGCGCCGCTGCTCGGCGTCGCCAAGATTGCCCATGCCGACGATCTGGTCGCCGCCATCGCCGACAACGAGGAATTCCTCGCCTCCTTCCGCAAGCTCCAGCAAACCGGCGAGGCTTTCGCGCTCGACGCCCGTACCACCGGCGGCAAAGCCGTTCGCATCAGCGGCCGGCGCTTTCGTTTGGGCCGCGAAGGGCCGCCGCTCGACGTCCTGTGGTTCCAGGAGGGCGCCGGCGCTCCCCCCGCCGAGGTGCCGCTCGCCGGCCGCGCCAGGGCCGCGCAGGCGGTTTTGGACGCGCTGCCGTTCCCCTTCTGGATGCGCGGGCCGGATTTGAATGTGATCCTTTGCAACCGCGCCTATGCCAAGGCGCTCGATGCCGCGCCGGCCGAGATTATCGAGGCCCAGCACGAACTGGTCGCCAGCAGCACGCATGGCGGCACCGGGCGCATGCTGGCCGGCCGCGCCGCCGAGGCCGGCACGCCGCAAAGCGAGCGCCAGCACGTGATCGTCGCCGGCAAGCGGCAATTGCTTGAGATCAGCGAGATCCCGGTCAAGGACGACAAGGGCGAGCTTGTCGCCCTCGCCGGCCTCGCGCTCGACGTCACGGTCGAGGAGGAAAAGGAAACCGAGTTGCAGCGCCATCTCGCCGCTCATCATGAAGTTTTGGAGCATCTCGGCAGCGCCATCGCCATTTACGGGCCCGACATGCGGCTCGAATTCTACAACCGCGCCTATCAGCGCCTGTGGGAGGCGGAGGAAAGCTTCCTCAACGGCAAGCCGACCTTCGGCGAGGTGATCGAGGATTTGCGCGCGCGGCGGCGCGCGCCGGAGCAGGCCGATTTCCAGCGCTACAAGAAAGAGCGTTTATCGCTGTTTACCTCGCTTCTGGAGCCGCGCGAGGATTTGATGCATTTGCCGGACGGCACCAGTTTGCGCATCCTCGCGGTGCCGCATCCGTTCGGCGGCATCATGTTCGTGCATGAGGACGTGACCGACAAACTGGCGCTCGAAAGTTCCTATAACACGTTGATCGCGGTGCAGCGCGAGACTTTGGATAATCTCGCCGAGGGCATCGCCGTGTTTGGGCCCGACGGCAAGCTGCATCTGTACAACCCGGCTTTCGCCCGCATCTGGAAACTGGCGCCGGATTTTCTCGAAAGCCATCCGCACATCGCCGATTTGCTCGAACACATGAAGCCGCTGTTCGATTTCGGCGCCAACTGGGGCGAATTCAAGAACGAGATGGTCGGCTATACCCTCGACCGGTCTTCGCGCAAGGGCCGCATCGAGCGCGCCGACCAGGCGGTGCTGGAATACATCACGGTGCCGCTGCCGGACGGCGCGGCGCTGGCGTCTTATCTGGACGTCACCGATTCGGTGCGGGTCGAGCAGGCTTTGCGCGCCTCGAACGCCGCCTTGGCCGCCGCCGACCGGCTCAAAAGCGAATTCGTCGCCAATGTCTCGT
>DATKSH010000228.1:0-4853 GCA_035531735.1 Alphaproteobacteria bacterium | reverse complement strand
CGGCAATCCAAAAAGCAACGACAGCCTCCGATTGCGCCGCTCGACAGCGACGCTCAAGTGGATGCAGTTCCGACCGGCATTCCAGTGTTATTGGGTGAACAATAAACTGCCCCCGTCAAAAAATGCAATCATCTTCAAATTGCAATAATCGTTATGCACGTTATGGTATGCGATAGAAGAAGGCGCTTGATTAACGAGGTTTGGCAAAAGGCAACACTTGACGCTTGGCGCGAAGGCACGGCACCGGTTGTATTTGCGTCAGCGCGAAGCGGTAAAGAAATAAGGCAGCTTATGGGAGATGAAAGCGGGTATCGTTAACCGTTGTCTAAAAAGAAGTTTGAGAGCCTCGTTGTATCTGCATAACGAAACTTGACGGGCGGAACCCTTGAACTCTTGTTATCATGCGCGGGAAAGTAGCGGAGGCGATATGGCACGCGTTTGGTCCCCGAAGCGTCTCGTTGCGCTCGCTCTGCTCGGTCTATGCCTTGTGATCTCGGCTTGCAGCAGCGGCGATGGTCAACCGGCCACGGCAGCCGATATTGCGGCCTTGAAGGCCGCCGCCGCCGCGCCGCCGCCGCTCCAGCCCGGAGAAAAGATCCACGTCCTGGTTTACGATGAGCCGACTTTGTCGGGCGATTACATGATCGATCCGAGCGGCTATCTCTCGCTTCCGGTTGTCGGGACCCTCAAGGTCGCGGGCATGACGCCGCAGCAACTTCAAGACCGGCTGGTTTCGGCGCTTCAGGCCAACCACATCAAGGAGCCGGGCGTCACCGTCGAGGTCGAGGAATTCAGGCCCTTCTACATCTTGGGGGAAGTCGATAAACCGGGTGCCTATCCCTATATCGCGGGACTTAACGTGATGAGCGCGCTGGCAATTGCCGGCGGCCAGACCTACCGCGCCGACCAGTCGAAAGTGCTGATTCAGCATGTCGGCCAGACCAGCATGCATTCCTATGAGCTCGACTGGCCGATCCCCATTTTGCCGGGCGATATTATTCAAGTACCGCGCCGCTACATCTGATTTCTCGAGCGCACGCATTCGGTGGCAGATTTATTACTATCGCTGCCCCATGCAGGGGGGAGCAACAGTCCGCGTGTCGGACAGTGGCCGACAGGATCGGGATTGCGATCGAGCCCGGAAAACCCCTGCGGGCAAAAATTAGACTGTTCAGTATAACCATATAACTAACCATTCTCTAACCATTCTCGTTGGCAAGACGTGCGCTCTGCGTTAGATTGCTGCGCGGCATTGCTGAGCACGTTGCGGGGGCCGAAGTAATGGAAATACTTAGGAAATTTTTGAACCCGGCGCTTGCGTTTGTCGGTGCGGCGGTGCTCTCGATGGGACTTGCCTCGAGCGCGTATGCGCAGATCGGCCAGTATGGCGGCGCGAGCGGGCCGGAGCTTGGCGCGGGACAGCACGCCCCGCCGATCGAGACCAGTAACGAGATCGACCTTCGGCAGCAGATGCGGAGCCAGGCCGAGCACGCGCTGATCCTGGGCGATTGGCTGGTTTCGCCGAGCGCCTTTGCCGGCGGCATCTATGATACCAATCCCGCTCAGGCTTCCACCGGTGCGAAGAGCAGCGAGGGGCTGCGCCTCACAATGAGCGGGCTCGCCGAGCGCAACACCGGAATCAGCAAGACCGATCTCTACGGCATGGCCGATGGCCGGGTGTACACCAACGGCTCCGCGACGAGCTCGAATATCGCGACGGCGCAGTTCGGCGGCATCGAGACCTATTCACCGGTGCCGGATTGGACCTTTAATGGCCAAGGCGACTTCACCCGGCAGCGCGATCTCTTCGATACCTTCGGCGTCAATCACAGCGTTACGACGCTGAATACGACCGGCGTCGGCCTCGCGCCCTCGACGACTCCCCAAGTTTACAACCAAGTGACGGGCGCGGGTTCGGCGGAAAAGCAATTCGGCAGCGCTTTTGTCGATTTCGGCGGTTCGGCGGTCGCGCAATTCTTCGATCAAACCAGCGCGAGCGGCGCACCGGACAACGCCGTCTATACGGCCACGACCCGCGGCGGGGTATGGATGACGCCCGATGTTTACGGCTTCGTCGAAGGGTCGGGGGATTCGCGCAATTTTGATGCCAGCGGGCTTAGCTCCGATGGCTACCGCGCCGTTGCCGGTCTTGGCACCGGACGCGTTGGCCTTATGCAAGGCGAGGTTTATGCCGGCTACCAGGAAGAGATGTTTCGCGCCGCGGCGCTCGGAACCGCCAGAGGCCTGGCCTTTGGCGGGCAGCTCGATTATTCGCCGCTGCCCGAGCTGGACCTTAAGCTCGGAACCGACCGGACGATCGGCGTCGCGCAAACGACGGCGACGAGCGGGAACTCGACCACGGTTACCGATGTCCTTGGCATCGCCAGCTATGCGATCGCGCCGGAATGGAGTGCGAGCGGCCGGGCCGGCTACATCCATACCGACTACAAAGGCACCAATCGTGTCGACAATTCATGGACAGCCGGACCGACGCTCACTTACAGTATTTGGCAGAATTTCGGGTTGACGCTCGACTACCAGCATATCGAGACGACCTCGAACGCACCGTTCCAGAGCTTTAGCCGGGATGTCGTGACCGCCGGCGTCAGTTACAAATATTGAGAGGCTTGCGATGCCGCGAATGCCGCCGCTCATACAGCAGATGGGGGTTAGAAATGCGTAGCTATTTCTTGGCCGCGTTCATGTTCCTTGGGCTTTTCGCCATTGTGTCGCCGGCCTCTGCCCAGCCGATATCCGGGCAAGCGCAGATCCAGGCGTTGCTCGCTCAGTATCCCAATGGCGGCGCCGGCCTTACCGCGGCGATCACGGCGGCGGTCGAAGCCAATCCAGCCTTAGCTGCCGATGTCGCCGCCGTGGCCTTGAATGCGAATCCTGCCCAGCAGGAAGCGATGGGCACGGGCCTGGCCGATGCCGCGAATTTTTTCGGAAGCCAGGGTACGGTTGCCGGGAACGCCGCACGGGATGAAATCTTGACGGCAGCGGCGAACGGGCCGCCCGATATGGTCGCCGCCGTCGATGCCGCCATCGAGCCGACGGCAGGGGGTGGGCCAAACGGAACCTTCGGCGGGTTGGTCAGCAATTTCCAGCCGAGCTCGCAGCATAGCTGTGTTAGCCCGAGCCGTCCGGGTCCTTGCTGATCACGATCCGTTGGTTAACGGATGATTCACTGACCCGCCTGTTTATTGGGCGAATTAAAGGCCAAGCCGTTGCCGACAGCAACGACGGCACCGGTGCCGCTGTGGCAGAGTCTCGACGGGTCGGAACGAAACCCGGCGGCGATAACGGGTGAAAATGTTGTTTCACCCGAAAGGCGGTAGCATGGCGTTGGCGTCGTTGTGTCGTTCCTTCTTCCCAGCGACGTGTGCCGCAAATATTGGCGACGATTGCGATCAATAGTCACACCGCGGGACACGCCCGCGCGGCAGGCGGCCCAGCCTGCGGCTTTTCTGCTCACGGCTGCCATTGCGGGCTTTCGCTCCGAGCCGATCGAGCAGGGGATGCTTTGGATCTTCGTGGCGGGCTTGGCGTGGGTGCCGTTCTGGTATGGCAGCAACGATTGGCTCGCCTGGGGCGTCAACGCGGTTATATTTCCCGGTCTCGCGGCGCTTTACGAGCTATCGCTGCTTGTCAGGGGAAAGCGTCATCCGGTTGCGATCGGCAATTTGGCTTTTCCCGCGGCGCTCTTTACCGGCGTCGTTCTTTGGATCGGCGTTCAATGCCTGACGTGGCCGCATTCCCCGTTGGCCAATTCTATCTGGAGCATGGCGGGAAGCGCGCTCGGGCACCCCATTGCGGCAAGCATCACCGTTAACCGCGATTTGACGGTTGTTGCGCTCATACGCCTCATCACCGCGGCAAGTGTTTTCTGGCTGGCGCTGCAATTATGCCGCAACAGCAAGCGCGCCAATCTGCTTTTCGGCGCGATCGGCGCGATCGGCGCCGGCTACGCCGCCTATGGCATCGTCGCCGTGAGGTTCGGTCAGCTACCCTGGCTGCATTACATCGACCCCAAGACCCACAACCTGAGCTCGACCTTTATAGATCCCGACTCCTTTGCCACCTATGCGGCGATCGGGCTGACGGTTCTGGCCGGCCTGATCCTCAGGTTTTATGGCGACGCCATGAGCGCGGCGGCGGGGAATTGGCGGCTACAAATCGCATTCTTCATCGAGCGGACGGGGAGCCGCGGTGCCGCCTTGCTGGCCGGTGGTTTTCTCGTTCTCGCCGCGCTGCTCTTCACCGGCTCGCGCGGCGGCCTGATGGCGGCGGCACTCGGTCTCTTTGTCCTCGGCGTCTTGGCACGGCGGCGGCGCGGGCAAGCGAAAGTCCCATTTTTGCTTTTGTTCATCGGGTTCGTTCTCGTCGCCTCGATGTTATTCGCGTTTGGGAACGCCATCGGCGTCAAGCTCGAGGCAGGCGGCGTCTACGATGCCAACCGCTTTTCGGTCTATCTTTTGACCCTGCGGTCGATCTTGAACAAGCCGTTGCTCGGTTATGGCTATGGGACGTTCATCGATGTTTTCCCGATGTATCGCGACCAATCGCTCGGCGTGACCGGCATTTGGGCGCAAGCCCACGACACCTATCTCGAAATATTTCAGGGATTGGGGTTGGTATTCGGCACGATGTTGATCGCCTGCGTGGGCATCCTCGTTATGCGTTGCCTCAAGGGCGCGATGCGTCGACAGAAGGGCATCATCGCGCCATCGATCGCAGCGAGCGCCGCCTTCGTCGTGGCCGCTCATGCGCTGGTCGATTTCAGCTTGCAAATTCAAGCCGTCGCGATAACCCTGATGGCGGTTCTCGGGGCCGGCCTGGCGCAATCGGAAAGC
>DATKSH010000227.1:0-4906 GCA_035531735.1 Alphaproteobacteria bacterium | reverse complement strand
GGAATTACGCGGCATAATCGGAAACCTTTATTTCACAAGGACTATTCTTATTCCCGTATGCCACTTTGCGCGCCACTTATCTCGCCAACCATGTGCCTACTGCACCAATTCTGGCCGACATAATTGGCGGTGTCGAAATTTCATTCGCTTATGCTGAAAGAAATTTCAGGAGGCGAATTGCATGAGCGATAGTCAAAACCATACATCCGATTTTCCGGCTTCGCGGGAGCAAGGCGCGGGCGTCGCCGGACTCGCGGCGGTCGCTCCGCCCGCGCCTTGCGGCGTTCACAGCGTCCATGAGCAAGACCGGCCTATTCGCATCCTCCGCCTGCCGGACGTGATCGCCCGCGTCGGGCTGCGGCGGGCCTCGATCTATCTGCACATCGGCAAGGGCACGTTTCCGAAGCCCATCAGCCTCGGCCCGCGCGCCGTGGGCTGGCTCGAACATGAGATTGACGCATGGATCACCGCGAGAATCACGAACAGGAAGGAAATTAACGGGCATTAACGAATGGCGCGGACGCGCCACCGATAAATTTTTAAGGCCATGTTTTCATTGGAGGTCATATGAAAAAAGACAACGCCCACACCACGCGCGAAGGCTGGCTGCAAGCGGCAGCCAATGAATTACGGCCCTATTTCGAGAAACATGGTTATTCGGTTCCCGAAAATATCCGCCTTGCCATCGGCTTTCCTTCCAGCGGCAAGCGCGGGCATAAGATGGGCGAATGCTGGCATTCAAATTTCTCCGCCGACCGACATTATGAAATCATCATCCGCAACGATCTTGACGATCCGGTCGAGATTTTGGGTCAGCTCGTCCCGCAGCTCATCCACGCCTATCTGCCGCTTGAAGCCAAGAATGGCAAGGCATTCAGGGATGTTGCATTGCGGATCGGCCTCAAAGGCTCGATGCGCCGGCCATCCCCAACGCTGGTGCTGAAAGAGCGGTTGCAAGCCATAGTTGCCAATCTCGGCCCACTTCCTCACGCCAAGCTGGATTTTGCCCGTAAGGCCGGCACCGTCAAAAAGTCCGGCGCGCGCTACCTGAAGGCCGAATGCGGCATGGATGGTTGCGGTTACACCGTCCGCCTGATCCCAAAATGGGCGAAAGCCGGGCTTCCGGTTTGCCCGCTCAACGCCAAGCATGGGCGGCTTAAATGCGAGATTCCAGACGAAGAACAGGGGGATAATGAGTGACGGATAAACCGGCACCATCCGTTTTAAAACCCGTTCACGCGCAGTTCCGCGATGCGCGGCTGTTATTTTACCGCATTGTCTTGTCGGAATTTGCTCCTGATTTCGCCTTCGTTCATCGCCCGTCATCCGTGGTGCGACCATCAGGAGCCGGTGAAGTGGATTCGGCCACAAGCTACGCGCAAGTTGCGCGCATGGTTGCACCATGCGCTGGCGGGCTGAAGCCCGGTGATGAAAATGGGCCGAATCCGGGAAACGTTAAACAGAAAAACAACGATCCCGAATCCGAACGGAAACAAAAATCAGATCCGAAATCCCGGCATGCGCCGAAAGAGGAAAAGGTAGGGAAGGAAAGAAATAAACCAACCCCCAGGACGCGCCCGCATCCCCTCGGCGTAAGGTTCTCGGCTACCGAGCTTGAGATTGTCAAAGCCAAGGCGCGCGCCGCCGGTTGCTCGGTCAATAGCTATATCCGCGCCTCGACTCTCCGTTCAGACTACAAGCCCCCGCGTGACCCGGAATTGACTGAATTTATGCGCCTTTATTACCGCGAATACCGGATGCAGGGGAACAACGCCAACCAGATCGCACGCTATTGCAACATGGGAGCCATAAGCCCCGCAGAGGCCATGTCCGGCTTTGAAGCCTATCGGCAGGAAACGGCAAGGATCATGCGGGCCGTTCTCCAAAAGCTGGCTAACGGCGACCCGGAGCCATAACCCATGATCATCAAATCCCATATCCGGGGCGGCTATCGCGCCGCCGCCGATTACCTAAAAAATGTTGGCAAGAACGAGAAGATAAGGCTGGTCGAAATCGGCGATCCCGCCGCTGCGAATCTGGACGAAGCCTTCCATAATATGTGGGTGGTCGCCAGCAACACCAAGGCCAAAAAGCCGCTTCACCATATCAGCATAAACCCGATGAAGGGCGAGCGATTGACGGATGAACAAGTCCTTAAAATCGTCGCCCGCTGCGAGCAGAAATATGGCTACAAGCCGGGCGACCATCAGCGCGTGATCGTCGAACACGTCCTCGACGGGCGGCAGCACTTCCACGTCATGTGGTGCCGGGTGAATCTCGCCACCGGCAAGACCGTATGGCCCGGCGAGCATTGGAAGAAATCGAAACAGGTATGCCGCGAGATGGAAAAGGAATTGGGCCTTAAGCGGCCCATGCCCCGGCGCGTCAAGCGGATATTGGCCGGCTATGCCTTCGCCAATCTTCTGCCGCGCTCATTGAGCCGGTATGTTGTCAGTCTAATAAGAGCCAATCCGCTCAAGCCCTATATCCGGCCTCGCCGGCGCCGGGCACCGATCCGGGCGCCGCGACTGAAGCCGGCCTATCGTCCCGCCCCGCGTCCGAAAAGACCCGGCCCGCGCCCGCGCGCGCGAAACATGCCGGATTCAGAAAAAATGCCCTTCCGCCGCCCGGAATGGGATACCGCCGAGCATATCGCATGGGCGTGGGACAACCATCGCGCCGAGGTGCTGGCGCAGTATGGGATTTATATCGACTTCATGCCGCCGCCCGGCCCCGGCTATGATCCGGCGGGGCCGGAGCCGTGACAGATATATGTGTGTGTATATGTGTATAAATGACTGTATTTGACTTCAATCAAACACTTGGCCCCGTCAAACGGCCAGAGTCGGCGCGTTGTATCGAAACCGCCAAAGGGTTTAGAATAGGCTCGATGAGAAAATCTCCTCTCACCAAATGCATCGCGTTTGTACTGATGCTGACCCTCGTTCTTGGACAAGGAGCGGCTGGTGCGATGGCTATGCCTATGCAGATGGCCGGTGCCGCGCATCAAATGGCGAAAACTCCGGCGATGGCCGGTCAGCGCATGTCGGTTGCGATGCCGGATCATTCCTCGATAGGTTGGGACTGCTGCTCGACGCCCGAAAAGAACCGGGACATGAAAGCGGCCATGTGCGAAGCATGTTGCGCGGCGTCCGTGCAACCGGCGGTGCTGCCTTTGCATTCGTACATTCCTGCCCGCTACGCCGTCGGGCAATCTTTTGAGCCGACCGATACGAGCATGGCGGGCCTGATTTTGCCGCCCGACCTTCCCCCTCCCAGAGCCTAAGTTACCAAAACCGGAAACCGCCCGATGCGCGCCGCCCGTCCGCGGCGCGGCATGTCTCGTGCGTGCTTCCCCGATTTCGGATGGTGGATCGTGTTGCCCGTGCGGGCAATGCGAGGAAGGAAACAGGTCATGATTTCATCGCGCAAAATTCTTCTCGTCGTTGCGGCGATCGCGGCGGCGCTTGCCGTCGGTTACGGCCTCGGCCGGAAAATCCCGCTGACGGCGCAAAAGCCGGGCGGCGAAACCAAAATGGAAATGCCCGCCGAAAAATCCGAAGGGAAAATTCTCTATTACCGCGACCCCATGAGTCCCGCCACCTCGCCGGTGCCGAAAAAAGATTCGATGAACATGGCTTACGTTCCGGTTTACGCGGCCAAGGCCGGGGAAGCGCCCGGCACGGTGACGCTCACGGCGCAGCGCATCCAGCAGTTGGGCGTACAGACCGCGACCGTCGCGCGGCGCGATCTGGCGCGAACCGTCCATGCCGTCGGCACGATTCAGATCGACGAAACCCGGCAGACCTTGGTTTCGCCGCGCTTCGGCGGCTGGATCGAAAAGCTTTATGTCGATGCCACCGGCATGCAGGTGAAAAAAGGCGATCCACTGTTCGTGTTCTATAGCCCCGAACTGACGCATATCGAGGCGGAATATCCGTTTTCCCACGCTCTGGCCGCGCCTCATGCGCCGAACGGCACCATCGAAAGGCTGAAAAGCCTCGCGGCCCCGCCGGAAGAAATCGCCCGCCTCAAACGCCAACACACGGTCAATTATCACATGACCTTGTACGCGCCCGCCGACGGCACCGTGCTGCAAAAAATGGCCATCGAGGGCATGAAATTCGCGCCGGGCATGACGCTCTATAATCTCGTCGATCTGTCCAACGTGTGGGTGATCGTCGATGTCTATGAACAGGATTTGGCCCGCGTCGCCGTCGGCCAGACCGCAAATATCACCTTCACCGCCTTTCCGGGCCGCACCTTCGCGGGCAAGGTCAGCTTCATCTATCCCGACATCAACAAGGCCACGCGCACGGCCAAGGTGCGCATCGATTTACCCAATCCGACCGGCGCATTGCGCCTCGCTATGTACGCCGACGTCACTATCCTCGGCACACCGGAAAAGAACGTGCTGGCGGTTCCCGCCTCGGCGATACTCAACAGCGGCGAACGGCAAGTCGTGCTGCAGGCGCTCGGCAACGGGCGTTTCCAGCCGCAGGAAGTCAAGACCGGCATGCGCGCCGGGGATTACATTGAAATCCTCGATGGGTTAAAGGAAGGCGACAAGGTCGTCACCTCCGCCGATTTCCTGATTGATTCCGAAAGCAATCTGCGCGCGGCGCTGCAAGGATTCGCGCCGGGGAAGACGCCGTGATCGCCCGCATCATCCGCTGGTCGGCGCAGAACCGCTTTCTGGTTCTGCTGGCGACTCTTTTCATCATCGCCACCGGCATCTATGCCCTGCGGCATGTTCCGCTCGACGCCATCCCCGATCTGTCCGACACGCAAGTGATCGTCTGGACTCAATATCCCGGCCAAGCGCCGCAGGTGGTGGAGGATCAGGTGACTTATCCGCTCACCAGCGCGCTTTTGAACGTGCCGGGGGCCGTGACCGTGCGCGGTC
>DATKSH010000226.1:0-3138 GCA_035531735.1 Alphaproteobacteria bacterium | reverse complement strand
TGTCCCATGAACACGTTGGAAAACCGTCCATAGCGGCGATAGCGGGCATGGCCGCGTTCTCCGTCCTTGCCCTCACCGTCGGCATAGTGGTTTCGCAGGTTCTGGAACAGATGAAATAGGTTTTTCTTCAACCAAGGGAGGTCGAACATGAAAGCAGTCCTATTCGTCGCCGCGTTGTTGGCGGTTACGTTTACGCCATTCGTCAGCCATGCCCGTGACGGCGAAAACCCCGGCAAGCAGGATTACAGCTTCGGCTCACCTGCAAAGCTGGATGACGCTACCCGCACGATTAAAGTCACGGCCAGCGACGATATGAAATTCACGCCGTCCGAAATCACGATCAAGCAAGGCACGACCGTCAAATTCGTCGTCACCAATACCGGCCATATGGTGCATGAATTCGTTATCGGCGACGTGCCGTTCCAAGAAGCGCATGAGCGGATGATGCGGGACATGCCGGGCATGGATCACGGAAACGACCCGAACGCCCTCACGCTTCAACCCGGCCAGACCAAAAGCATCGCATGGACGTTCGACAAGCGTCCGTCCGCGCCCATCGAAATCGCCTGTCATCAACCCGGCCACTATGCGAGCGGCATGAAGATTGAGGTCAGGCTGGTGAAGTGAGAAAAATTCAGCGCAAGATTACTTGCTCGACATGATGCTGTTTACCTATCTTGTGTCGAATCGGAGAGCGCAAAACACATGTTCGGAGAATGGAGGATAGCAATGAGGCAATCGGAACTAAGAAAGCCGGGCTTGGTACTTCATGACGCCTTTGCATACGATTTCCTTGTCTGGATTTTCACGCGCGGTGGCGAAATCACTTTTCGCAAGATGATTATGGGTAAGGCCGAGTTACAGCTTGGGGAAACTGTTCTCGACATCGGTTGTGGGACGGGAAGCTTGGCGATAGCTGCCAAGAGGAAGATCGGCCCGGCGGGCAGCATGCATGGCATCGACGCCTCACCGCAGATGATCGCGCGCGCGAAGAAGAAAGCAAAAAGCGCTGGCGTCGATGTGTCGTTCAAGGTCGCCCTAGTGCAGGAACTGCCGTTCGCCGACGGTCATTTTGACGTAGTGCTGAGCACGATGATGTTTCACCATCTGTCGCGGACGGCCCGCCAGCAGTGCGCCACTCAAATCAAGAGAGTCCTGAAGCCGGGAGGCAAAGTGCTCGTGGTGGACTTTGCTCCGGCCGAGCAGGCGAAGAAGGGATTGCTGGACCACCTTCATCGACGCCACGGGCATGTGAGTCTTCAAGACATTCTTGCTCCCTTGGAGGATGCAGGCTTGGGCACCGTTGAGACGGGCGGGTTGGGACTTTATGATCTTCAATTCGTTGTCGCGGAGGCCCCCGCACCCGTCCGAGCTTAAACGAAGGAGGAATACGATGCATCTGCTCCATATGGCCCTTATCATCGGGTTGGTTCTGATCGCCGCAGGCATGACGGGCCTTTATTTCGCCGCGAAGGAAGAACGCTCGGTTCACCTCACGCTGGCGTCGTGGCTCCTGATCGTACTCGGCGTGATCGGCATCGGCATCGAATACTGGCAGATCGCGTTTTTCGCGCCACCGTTCCGGTGATGGGGGTGCGGTATAACAGACCCGTAAGGAAGCTACAGCCGTAGTATATGAGGAGAACCATGATGCACCCAGAAAATTATCAATTTGGCAGCCCGGACGGCCAATGGATCGGACGCCTCGATAGCAAGCAATGGGGCAAGAATATGAACCTCATCCTCTATTTCACGGACGAGGCGACCGGCAAAGGTTGTTGGCTTTCGGTGTTCTCAAACGACAACTACCGCCCCCGCGACGGGCAGATCAATTTCAAGGAAGAAGAACCCGGCGGGCGTTACAAACTGAACACCGGGCGCAGCCCGAAAGGCAATCCAACCTTCCTCGGCGCAACTAAGATCGAATGAGAAAAGATGGCTTGGATTCTTCCACTCGACGTAACACGTTCCAGCATTTATATCGGTCAGCAGATGGTTTGGATAAGCATGACTAAGAAAGCCAAGATTCCCCTCGTCCTCACGACGTTGATCCTGTTGACGGGATGTGCCACGACCCCGCCTCCGGCCAGCGTCGCCTTGCAGTCGTTTCAGCAGTTCGATGCCCGCCGTCTGGACGATCCGGGGCTGAAAAGCTTTATTGTGGCCAACACGGGCGTCCCGGTCTTGATATGGCCGCCGCGCGCATGGAACTTCGATCAACTCAATCTTGCCGCCTTTTATTACAGCCCCGATCTCGACGTGGCGCGCGCGCAATGGGAGGCGGTAAAGGCCACCGAAATCACCGCCGGGCAAATCCCCAATCCGACCGTGGGATTTTCGCCGACATGGGATGAAACCAATTTCTATCACCTGTTTCTGCCGTTCGATTTCAATCTTCCAATCGAAACTGCCGATAAACGCCAGTTACGGATCACCGGGGCCACCGATCAAGCGCGGGCGGCGCAATACAAAATCATCGCCACCGCATGGACAATCCGCAACCGCCTCGTTAACGCACTCATTGATGACTATGCGGCGAACCGATCCATTACTCTTTATCGCCGTCATGAAGCGGCGCAAAAGCCAATCGTCGCCCTTTTCGAGCAGCGGCAGGCGTCGGGGCAATCCCTGAGCCTTAATGCCAGCCAGCTACTGGTTTCATACCAGCAAACCTTGTTGGCGGAAAAGCAGGCCGAAATCCGGCGGGCAGAGGCAGAAGCCGATCTTGCCGCCGCGCTTGGCGTGCCGCTCGACGCGGTGGCCGCCATCGACATTGCATGGAAAAATTTTGCCATGATCGGTAAGAACGAAAATGCGCGGGCCGCGCATGTGCCCGCGATGACGCTTAAACATAACGCGCAACTGCGGGCGGCGCTGGCCGATTACGTGGCCGCCCATGCCGCTTTGCAACTGGAACTGGCCAAGCGCATTCCCGACATTAATATCGGCCCCGGCTACGACTGGAGCCGCAACGGCCCCATCTATACTTTCGGCCTTTCGCTGACCTTGCCGGTCTTCAACGATAACGAAGGCCCGATTGCCGAAGCTGCCGCCAAGCGCAAGGAAGCCGCCGAACGATTTAACGCGCTTCAGGCCGATATTATCGGCACTATCGAACGGACGCAGGCGGGATACGGC